>JBGPID010000001.1:0-42118 GCA_041484725.1 Geobacteraceae bacterium
CGTCAATCTTCGGGCTTGCTTGTGCGGCGTACCGATGTACGCCTCCGCGCAATCCTTTGATTTCCTTGCCAGGACGAAAAATCCCTCGTTTCCGAATTGGAAACTAGTAGTGTCTCATCCGGAGTTTCCGGATGGACACTACACTAGCCGAATATCAGATTAAACAGAAAGCGTCCGTTACCAACCGCCGGTTTCTCATTTGCGAGTAATTTTTCGAGTTCATCACAAGGTCAAGTCCGACAAACTCCTAGCCCGACTTTACCGCGTTAGTTTAGTAACTGGTCGTATCTAAAGGGGAATATACACTCTTGGGCTTCTGAAAATACAAAATGATGCCCAAATAACCCCCGTGATCGGTAAATTCAACATGAAAGTCGCGTATGCCGGCTTTTTGCATTAAGAACATAAGCTCATTCGTATTGTATGGGTTCATTTGCATTTCCGGCTCTAGTTTTTTTAAATTTATCCGAGAGCCGACGAGGAGCACTTGTCTGATAAATCGTTGTTTCAGATTCATTACAGGAGGCACACCATAACTCTTATCATATTCAGATTTTGAATATATGAATTGAATAGCTCCAATGCCTCCCTCAGCCAAGTGGTTAAGGAGGTTCACAAAAATGTGCCTCCCCCTCTCAACGGGTATATGCTGAAAGACGATGACGGAATGGATAAAGTCAAAAAAAAGCCCGTCCAGGGCAGAAAGGTTATCATCAGATCTAAGCAAGGTGACATTTTTCACAGAGTATTCTTCGCAGTTCTTATGAGCCTCTTTCAGCATCGAATCAGAGACATCAAGCCCCACAACATGCTCGGCAATTCCCGCAAGTGGTATGACTATTCTTCCGGGTCCGCAGCCGAAATCCAAAGCACTCTTAGGGGAAAAGTCATGATCGAGATGATCCCTGGAAACTTTTAAAACATAACTTATCCAATGTCTTCCAGATTGGAAAAACTCCAATTTTGCCTTGTCGGTAAGGTTCTTACTCCGAAACATTTCATGAACTAATGTTGCAAAATAAGGATCTTTCTTTCCCCATTTTTCCCATTCGATATCTGTGTTCATATCATCGATTCCCTCATTTTTTGCAAATGCGATAATTAGAAATTATATCATCCGCTTTCGGCAAAGAGACTTCAACGATATGCGACATGTTCAACCTGCCGGCCATTACCGCACCCCCACCACCTGCCGCAGTATAATACGGAACAGCCTGCGCCACCATGGCAAAAGGTTGCCGGTCTGTTCCCGCCAGGCCAATAGTTCCACCAAAGCCAGTTCCGGGGTGGTCAACGCACCGGTGGTCCGGCTAATGTAAGTCGAATACAGAATCAAGGCTCCGGCAACCAATTCTTCCACTGTCAGCTTACGGGTACGCCGTGCGACCGGCAGCATGTCGGTTGTCAGACCCCACCCGGCATAAAACGGCTGGCCATAGCAAGTCACCTTTTTACCCCGCAATAGAGCTTCAAAGCCGGCCAGTGAGGTCAACGTATGCACCTCATCCACCTGCTGCAGCAACTCCCCCATGGATATGTCTGTTACCTGCTCATTGCACCATTCCAGCGCCTGATCTTCAAACTCACCCTTTGTCCTCAGTCCTGCCACCACATCGGGATGCGGCTTATAAACAACATACGCGGACGGATTGGCCTCCCGCACGGCCCGCAGCAGTCCCATGTTGGTATTGACACCCTGCGCACCGAAGCGGATAGAGGCATCGCTCTCCACCTGCCCCGGCACCAGGATCACCCTCTTTACCCCCGCAGGTAGTTTCCACTCTCCACTCCCCACATTATACTTGGTCAGGTTACAGGCAACTATCCGTTCGCGAAGATATTGAGCCCGCACAACCAGTTCGGGAGTAAAGGTCGTTGCTGCCAGAAGTTCCTCAAGATCAGAGGGGCGTGTTGCATCAAAATAAATACCGCTTTTATCGAACACCCAGGAGACCGGTTTAATCAGGTCGGCCCCCAACCCCACCGAACGCAAGAAACCGTCCTCAAGCCTGACAATACTGACACGTTCAGGACACTCTTCAGGCAGAGGAGTGCTGCCCCACACCACCAGGGTGGAACCGGCCGGCACTTTAGCGCAGGATGAACTGTTCACTACGCGTGAACTACCGACAAACCGCCTGAGAATCTTCAGCTTCCTGCCGGACAGGCCATAGGCGTATACAAACGGCGGCAAGGCTTCGGGCCGCATTACTTGCCCACCTCTGCCAGCAATGCATCAACCCTCTTGAAGTGCTCATCCCAGGTAGGCGCAAAAAACCTGGAAATCCGTTGCAGTTGACGATTGCGCAGCTGATTGCCCTGCGTTGCATATTCGATGATCATGGCTATCCAGCCCATGCTATCCAGTGGATCAAGATAGTCGGGTATATCATCGGCAATCTCACGAAACACGGTCAGGTCACTGGCTATGACCGGTGTGCTGCAGGCCAGTGCCTCCACCAGCGGCAGACCAAACCCCTCGACAAAGGATGGAAACAGCAAAGCCTGTGCATGGTGCAGCCAGGTTGCAAGTTCGGCGTCAGAACAGGCAGAAAGCTCTAGAATATGCTCCCGCAGAGGTTCGCAACGCTCCAGCAGATCTACCACGTTCTCACATTCCCAGCCCCGCTGCCCGATGATGACCAGCAGTGGCGCCTGATCTCCCATCCGCTCTACCAGTCGCTTCCAAACATGTAGCAGCATCAGATGGTTCTTGCGTGGCTCGATGGTTCCCAACACCACAAAATAGGGACGTTCAACCGGACGCATTTTCGTCGCAGCAGCAAAGTCAGGTGGCGCCAGAAAAGCCGGCGTCGCCGGCGGCAGCGGCACCCCCTGTGCATCCGCAAAGGCAGCAAGCGCATCCAGCGTGGCCTGCGAGTTGGTTATCACCCCCCGGGCTAATTCAAGCACCATCCGCATTCTGATCAGGTGTTTTTGCTGTTCTCCGGGGCGACAGAATTCAGGATGGGTTATCGGTATCAGGTCATGCACCATGAACACCGGGCGAACCTGCATCCGCCGTAGCAGATCCGGATAACGATGGTATTCGAGTCCGCTATGACCGATATTGAAATAAATGGAGCCGCTCAGATCGCGTGACAGTATCCCGGCGGCGGCTCCCTGCGCAATCAGCCGCCAGGCATGGGACTTGAAATCAGATGGGGGATGAAGCAACAGATGGAACAGGGTTTGTGAAAATTTTTCAGGAAGGACAACACTAAAGCGGCCGTCACGTATAAACGCACGAGAGCGGAGGCCGTAATGCCGGACATAGGCAAGAGCAACCCGGTCAACCCCGGTGGGAAGCCGTCCCTTCATCTGCCTCCCCACCAGGCGGGACACATCAATCAGGAAAGGGCTGTGAGCGGCGTTCATTCTTATTTGGTCAGCTGGGCCGCGGCGATCGTCGGATAGGCCACGGTCATAACGAGATTCAGGAATTTCTGCAGCTCGGCTGCCGGTGCGTTGGAGACATACAGTACATCCTTATTGTTGATCTGGAAGTTCTGGGCCACCAGAAAGCTGGCCGGGTCGCGCAGGTTCATCCGGTACACCACCGGCACCCGGTTATCCGGTGTGGTTGCCACCGGTTTGGTAGGCCAGTCAAGGGCATCCGCTGTCTCAAAACGGAAAATGAACACGCCCCGTGCATCGGCCCGCGCATCCTGCAGGCCGCCGCTGCGCGCCAATGCCTGGGCCAGGGATATACCCTGGACCTCAAAATTCACCTCTTCGTTCTTGCCGGTTGCGCCAAGCACCGTAAAACTCAACGGTTGATACAGCGCTGTAATGACGTCACCGGGCTGCAACAGGATATTCTGCCGCGGATCACGAATAATGGTTTCCAGCGGCATAGCATACACCTTGTCGCCACGGGTAACCTGCAAGGTCATCTTGTTCACCGGCTGGCGAACGCCGCCGGCAGCTGCCAGGGCATCAAGAAGTCTCTCACCCATGGGGGTCAACGGCATCCTGGTGCTGGCTCCCATCTCACCCACCAGGGTTACGTTAGAAGTCGTATTTCTGACCAGCCGGACCAGTACCTGGGGTTGATTGGCTTTCCCTTGCAAGCCTCTTTCAATATCAGCCTCGATCTGCTGCAGTGTACGACCAGCGGCCTTCACCGGGCCGACAAACGGAAAGGTTATGTTTCCCTCACTGCTCACCATCTGTTCGGGAAATCCGGGAAGTCGCGTTGTTGCCGCACCGGAACGCAGATCACTGACAGAAATGCCGAACAAGGTGGCTGGCGGCGCCTCCCAAAGCGACACCTCCAATACATCACCGGCCCCCACCTTGAATGATCTGTCCTGCGGAGGGAGAAGCATTTCAGAAAAAAGCTGTTCCCGACGCTTGACTGTCAGACTGCGCGCCACCTGATCAGTCACCTCAACCACCTGCAAGGTGACAACATTCTGCTCGGTTTTGGCACTCACAATATCTGATGTAGTCGGGCCGGAGAGAGGCAAGAAGCTGTTACAACCGGAGAGTATCGGTAATAGAACCGTAAGCAGTAAAACCCACCGACGACAAACAGAAAACAATGTTGATACCATGTTCATTCTCTCACTTTCACACAAGTTCTGTGTAATACATCATCGGTCTGTTTGGGTTAAAAACCCTTCAACAGAGTGCTCTATCACTACATACCACATGCTGCTATGTATCACCATAAAAAAATATTGCGGCAATTACACCAGTAGTATTTTCAACCCCGTCAAAAATGTAAATGAAAACTGCATTATTCCGCCGCAATCATCATCCGGATAACATCTTTCATCCGGTATTGTGCCTTCCAGCCTAGTTCCTTCTCGGCCCTCGCAGGGTTACCCTTGCTTACCATGATTTCAGAGGGACGGAGAAGTGATGCATCGGTAGAAACGTATTCCTGCCAGTCAAATCCGAGCTGAGAAAACACCTCAATAACAAAACCTTCCAGCGTATTGGTCTCACCTGTGGCAATGACGAAATCCTTTGGTTCATCCTGTTGCAGCATCCGCCACATGGCGCCCACATACTCTGGAGACCACCCCCAGTCGCGGGCAATTGAAATATTACCCAGCTGCAGTTTTTCCTTACTGCCTGAAGCGATACGACATGCCGTTGATACAATTTTACGTGTTACAAAACGAGTGGGGCGTAATGGCGACTCATGGTTAAACAAAATGCCGGTGCATGCATACAAATTGTACGCCTCCCGATAGTTGGCCACTTCCCAATGAGCAGCAGCCTTTGCAACAGCATAGGGGCTGCGTGGATGGAACGGCGTGAGTTCATCTGCCGTCATACCGTCGGTATTTCCAAAGCATTCACTGGAGCCGGCGCTGTAGAACCTGATCGGCTGCTGCAGAAAACGTATCACCTCCAGCAGATTCAACGTGCCCAGGCTCAGGCTTTCCAGTGTTTCCACCGGCTGTTCAAATGAAAGTCCTACCGAACTTTGTCCCGCCAGGTTATACACCTCGTCCGGCCGTACCTTGACCAGAGTCTGCAACACACTGCGAAAGTCATTCAACGCCATGGAAAGTTGAATAACATCCTGCTTGATACCCAGTCGTTCAAGATTGTGAAATGAGGAAATCTGAGCATCACGGCTCGTTCCGTATACCTCATACCCCTTCTCCAGCAGTAGCTTTGCCAGATAAGTACCGTCCTGTCCCGAAACCCCCGAAATCAATGCCCGTTTAGCCATTAGCCCGTTTCTCCCTTTCCGCCATCTTCAGGTCCGCATCCACCATCATGGCAACCAGCACCGCATCAGAGGTTTTCTCCATCACTGCATAGTCAATCGAATCAGATGGTGATTCAGCAAAGGAGGTCTTATCCAGTCGGACAAAATCCTGGTCTCGTCGCCCTGCGGCAAAGGCTGCCTGACAGGCTGCCAGCATTTCCGGAGCAAAGGTTTGCAGCTCCTCCAGATAGCGCTTTGCACTAAAAAGAAACATCCCGCTGTTCCAGAAATAGTCCCCCGATGCCAGATACCGCTCAGCCGTAGTCAGATCCGGCTTTTCTACAAAAGAATCAACCGTAAAAGCAGTTGTCTGACTGGTTGGTAGTTCCTGGTCATCTGTAAGTTGTTCATTCAACAACGCATGAGACTCTTTTCCCGCCTTGATATATCCATATCCGGTTTCAGGTGCTGTAGGTACAATACCAAAGGTAACCAGCTTTCCCGCTGCTGCCAATGGGACTCCCGCAGTTACCGCCTGCTGAAAAGCTTCAACATGTTGCACATCATGGTCAGCCGGCAGCACCAGCAGCAAGCTGTCATCACCGGCGGCAAAAGCTTCCAGGGCGGCAACAGCTGCCGCCGGCGCCGTATTACGTCCACAGGGTTCCAATATGATGGTAGCTGAAGGTACACCTATGCAACGAAGTTGCTCGGCAACCATAAAGCGATGTTCCTCATTACAGACCACAAAGGGATCCGCAACGCCTGCAATACCGCTGGTGCGTAATGCCGTATTCTGCAACATCGTCTGATCATTTACCAGAGGCAGCAGCTGTTTGGGGGTACAGTTCACGAGACAAAGGCCAGAGCCTGCTGCCCGTTCCTCCGGACAGGACAACCGGGATAACTTTTATCGATGCCTGTTTCAGATCACTCATCAATCGACTCCCTATCGACGTAATGTTTCCTCAACCAATAACTTTTCTATAAACTGCTACCGTCTCTTCAACACAACGATCCCATGTGAACCGCCTGGCCACCTGGAGTCCGGCCTTTACTGCCTGTGCTTTCCATATATCATCGTCAAGCCCCATCCTGATCGCATCGAGCAGGGCATCCTCATCATCCGGTTCCACCAGGCAGGCAGCCCCACCTGTCACCTCAGGCAGAGAAGAACAGTTTGATGTTATCACCGGCACCCCTGAGGCCATCGCTTCAAGCACCGGCAGACCAAACCCTTCGTAGATGGATGGATACACAAACAGGCTGGCTCCGGCATACAATGCAGGGAGGTCTGACTCCGGTACAAACCCTTGGTAGCGCAGCCACCCTTCCGCACAAAAGCGTTCAATTTGCTTGTGGATATCTTCACTCTTCCATCCCTTGCCACCTAACAGCAGCAGTGGGTATCGGGCGCGCAGGGCGGTGGGGAGACGGCTATATGCCGACAAGAGGCGATCTATCTTCTTACGTGGTTCGATGGTTGATACGCACAGTGTGTAGCTACCGTGCTTCAGGTTGAAGCCTTGCATGACATCAGCCGTCTCTGCAGCGACTCGTGGCCGAAACAGGCCGGATACCCCGTTCGGCACCGTCGTAATCCGGTCAGCAGGCCAGCCGAGAAAAGCGATTATTTCCTGGCGCATAAACTCGGAAACAGCAATCAAATGCAAAGCCCGCGAAATAGTGCTGTCGAATTCTCGTTCATACTGCCTGATCCGCTCGATGGGGTGCGTCTCAGGGTATTTAAAAACAGACAGATCATGGATCGTTGCCACGCCGATATTGGCACAAGCTGGCAGAAAGAAGTTGGGGCCATGGAACACCTCACCTCGACAATCCCATGTCAGGCGGGCCTCACGCAGCCAGCGCGGCTCCTGGCGCTGCAGCCAAGTTCTCCGTATGTGCGGTTGCGCGGTATTCAGTAAAAGAGCGAGATCTGATATCCACTTTCCCTCCCGGTAGAATCTGACACGAATCCCCTGAACTGCAGGTAGACGGGTAGCCAGTTCCCATGTATATCGCCCGATTCCGCTTAGCGGGGGGGTAAGTGCATCAACAGACAGAACTATGTGCACATGTAAACCTCAATTTCAAATTTCGAAGTTGACAACAGCCCCGTACCGCTTAGATCATTTGAAACTATCTTTAAGCATGACATTCGTCATGCAGACTTTCTCAGCTTATTGCCTGAACGCTTCTTGCCTCGGCCTCCACGGGAACTGGCCGGCATCGGGGGAGCTGCTGGCAATACTCAGCTGCGCGTCGCCCGTCACCCACTGTTCAACCGGTGGTGGTAGATCAACCGGTAATGCCAGCGCTAATCAATATATGCCGTCTGGCCTTACCTTTTCTATGACACACTCAATTTCATAAGGTCCGGCAGCGTGCTGAGTTTGCGGCAAGAAGAAATCAGCAGTGCAGAAGCGCTCACGAAGATGCGCCACTCTATATTCACTTCTAGGCAGCGATGATTCAACTTCGTAAAGCAGCCGAGACGCTGTATAAAACCGCTTGTGATCGCCATTAAATACTGATGGTGGTGTGCGTCTGCGCTCATACGATTCCATCAAAGGCACAAACAAGATTATTGTTCCTCCATAAGCGAGTGATCTAAAGCATTCGCGAAAAAAGTACCCGTAGTCGGCTATGTGTTCAAGCAAGTGGGACGCATGGATCGTTCCGACTTCCCCGTCTTTGAAAGGGAGATTTTTGCCATCATAGCCCGGAGTATCAATATCAATTCCGATTGCGTCACGAAAAACTGGAGTCGATCCACTCGCGCCTTTGTAGCCAATATCTACAACAAAACCGGGCCTGACGAATTCATCCCAGAATCCTTCTGCCAATCTTTGATCAAACAATCTTGTGGGTTCGCCCTGTAAATTGTCTGACTTAACTAAGTCAATTCTAACCACGGTTTCATTGTTCAGCATTTTGCACTCCAATGCGAAAGCCTTGGGAGATCATGCATCTATTCTGAAGCTTCTCATGGCAATTGCTAATTTACGGCTATCACCATCGTCAGGCATTCTTGAATCAGGGAGCTCAAGCTCTAGTTTATTGTGTCCGACTTGGAAGTTTTGAGCCTGCATGCTTAATTCGATATGGCGGCCGTCTTTAACTTCATCGAATATTTTTTTTCCATTCAGCCTAGCGATTATGCGTTGTTCCCCAAGCGTGTCGATAAGTAATGTCAGAGTTCCACATGCAGGCATGGTTTCAGGGCAATCAAATTGCATTGCCGCAGTATCCCCATCTGTCCAGCGGAATTGAGGTTCTATCCCGCTAAAACCTTTCCATTCAATATAATTGGATTTGTAATCTATTACTACACCTGGATAAATACTCGTTAAGTCTGGTGAAACGGAGTAGGTCGGGTGATTTATTGAAATTGCAGCGGCAATGTTTACGAGACTAACTCCCACCTCACTAGGAATTAAAGGGGCAATGGAAGAGATGAGCTCCTTAACGATAGTGCTCGGGTTTTTTTGCAATGGAATACTCTGCGTGAATTGTCTTTCATTTTTTCCAATCAGCCTTTTTTTGCCGCTGACTGCTTCTGTGGTCTTGGCATAAACATCCGCAACTGAGATTTCACTCAAGCAAAAAACAGCATTAGGGCAATCTGATCGCTTTGCACCGTGACAGGGGGCACATTCGGCAGCCCTATGGATGACATAACTGTCATTAAACTGTGGCGCCCATTCGGAAGGTAACTCGTGTCCGGAGTAAAGACCAATAACCGTAAGCCCCAAATAGGAAGCCAAATGCGCGCCACCGGAGTTATTACTTACACAAACAGAGTTACCTGAAAGCGATCGTGTTAACCCAGAGAAGTCAAGACCTATGTTGACATGCAATTTGCCGTCTGACTTAAATCCAAACTCCGAAGCTTCATTGTGGTTAGCAAAGTAAACATTAATAATCCGTACGTTTGGATCACCCACGAGCAAATCCACAAGTGCAATAAAATTTGATTTATTCCATTCTCTGGCATCATTGCCAGCCTTGGGAAAAATAGCTATTGCTCCCTGTTCGGGATCTTCTTTTTTACCAAGATCAGGGAAAAAGATAAAATCATTAATATCGCTTGGTATCGCATCTACTAGCCTCACCATCTGGCTAGCTATTGGTGTTATGTTCAATGGTGTAGTCTTGAACGGAACGTCGGGATATGCACGAATGGTAATGTCGAGCTTGTTATCAATTTCCGCATCAAAAGTTTCATAGCCGACTTTGAGATCAGCTCTTGTCTTGGTTAACAAGAAACGACTGTCTGATTGTCGGCGTAAGTCAATTGCTATGTCATATTTTCTCAATTTCTTTAGAAGAGCCTCTTGTATGTCAGAAGTTATTGATGGCGGTTCTGATGACTTGCTCTTAAAGAAGTCATATGAGTAAACATTGTCGAATAGATTCAATTCTTGAGCAATGGGAGCATTCCAACTTCCAACGATGATATCGATGGATGCATAGGGGTATCTTGCCTTGAGTTTAGCCAGTGCAGGAATTGCAAGGATGAAATCCCCCATGTGGTCTAACTTAATGGCAAGAATTTTAAGGTGGCGTCTCTTGAAGATAGATGTTTTCTCAATACTCAAGAGAGTTGATACATGTGCGGCATTTCCTCGACCAAAATCTTGCAACGCATTTAGTGCGCGTTTGGCACTTTCATCCCAGGAAAAGGTTCGGAAATGAGTGCGCCCATGCGCAAGGAGACGGGCACGGAAAGTCTCATCGGTCAACGCCTGCTTGATCTTATCGCTAATAGCTGCAACCGAATTGGGATCAAACAGTGCGTCGCTGAGCCCAATCACCTCTGGTAAGCTGGTTACATTGGCAGCAATTACGGGGGCTCCACAAGCCATTGCTTCGAGTGGTGGCATACCAAAACCTTCGTGGAGTGATGGGAAAACGAAAAGTGCACAGCTGTTATACAGGCCAATTAAATCGTTATCTTCTATATAGCCAGTAAAGAGAACCTCATCATCGGACAGTCTGTTTTTCTTGGCGGTTTGCAAAAGGTCCTGAATATTGCCTTCAGGAATTTTGCCGGCAAATACTAATTGATAGCCTTGTCGTACTTTGATCGGCAACTGTGCGTAAGCCATGATCAGCCGGTGGAGATTTTTAGTAGCATCAGCACCTCCTGTATACATGACAAATGGTTTGCTAATGCCTAATTTATCCCAAACTTCTTTTTTCTCTCTGTCTGAGAGATTCAGTACCCGGAATGACTCGTCACATGCTCCAGAGATATTAGCAACCTCATCTTCCTCAAAATCAAGCACACCTAATGCCTCTTGGCGCGCACTTTCTGAGATCGCCAGCAGCTTTTGACTACGCTTGAGCGAAGCAATTTTACGGTAGTACCAGTCCTGATGGATCTTGCTGGATCTGAAATGTTCATCAGGGCTAATGAGCGGAATCAAATCGTACAAAATGACAGCAGTGCGCACGTTATTGTCCAGTATTCCTATACTACCAACAGCGTCATCTCCGAATCCCTCAAAAAGACTCGTAATCAGAACCACATCAGGGCAAAGACTCGCCAAAAAAGCTTCGCGCATTCTTTCGGCGACCTCTCGACGCCAATGGTTGGCTGGGTCGACCTCTTTTGTCGGGCCAAGAGCATGCCAGACACGAATATTTTCTTGTGGCAATAGACTGTTAAAGTCGGCACAGATTAATTCAATCGTTTCTGGGAAAAGTCCATTTAAGGCAAGAATTATTTCATGATCTCCGTGATTTCTTACTATAGCCTTCGCTAAGGAAAGAGTGTAACGGCCGATACCACGGAATCGACTTCCAGTTTGCGCACCCTGCATGTCGATGACGATACGCATCAGATCGTTCCCCTTTTTTTTGAATTTTCCACTGTTTGAGATAAATTAGCAAAAATCCGTTGTGCGGGTAGAGAAAGACTGGATGTATCCGGTTTTGGTAGGGCTGCGGGTGGAGCGGGGGGCTTAGCTTGTGCCTTGTTTCCTGCGATATTGTGCTCCATGTCGTTGATTGAGACTTGGAGTGCACCCATTGCATGCTCCAGGTTCGCCAATCGTTGGGTGGATTCCTGTTCCAGCCTTGTCAGTAGTTGTGCAATACAACCAAGGGCATTCTCCAACCGGTTAAGTTGTTGTTGCGTCCGCTGCCGGCTGAACCAACCTGGAAAGAGGAGAGCCAATAACTTGTGTTTGCTCTTATGTTTCCGCAGTACACCATCAAGCCCTGTAAGTTTCAGACCACTGAGCTGTGCTTCCTCTGACCCTGCCAATTGAACTAAAACAGATTCCTTGCTGTACCCTTTGCGCAGCCTGCCCAGATAGTATTTCCTCCCCGCCGGATCAGGCTCTCGTCCGAGCAACGTGAGATATGCTCTACGGACAAACTGTTCATCATAGCAGGCAAGAAGATCATCGACGGTTTCGACAGCGGTCACATTTTTTCTAATGGTGTTGGTGGTCATACTTGCACTCTCTTGAGGAATTTGATAATGATCGGGTTCAAGAAACTGGTTTGTTGTTTCAACAGGAATGTGGACAAGATTATCAGGCGTGGGGATGACTGTAGGTGAAGAACATGCAACTGACGGTTCTGTAGTTTCAAATAGGCCCGCCAGTTTGCGTAAAGGTGCGGTAATCCACCATGAAAAGCTGGAGCGGATGCCATCCATTTCCACCTGAAGTACTGTCAGAGCCTGTTTTAATTGTATAACAGCCTGTTGTTCTGACTGAAGCTGCTGTTTCAGATGCTCTTCAAATGCGGCAGCGGTCTGTCTGGACTGCTCGTGCTGTTGTTGATGGTGGGCCAGCGTATCGGCAAAATGTTGTTGCAGTGTCTGAAGGTGCAGATTCTGCTCTTGACGCAGAGAGTCTTCCCGCTGTGCAAATTTCTGTTGCAGTGCCTTTACCTGCTCGGCGTATATTCGACGCAGTTCTGTCTTTTCACTTTCTGCAGACTGCTGAGTCATTAGCAGCTTTTCGCCATACTCCTTTTCCCGTTGGGCACAGGTACGTAGCAGGTTGTCCAACTCTTCACGCAACCTATTCTCACTGTCTGCAAACTCTTGCCTTGCAGCCGAAATCTGTTCCTCGGATTCCTTTTCGCGAGAGGCAAGTGTACGTAATAGGTTCTCCAATTTCTTAGCCTGTTTGTCAATGATTGCTGCATTTGCCTCTGCAAGCTCTTTGGCAAGTGCTTGTTCCTGCTGCCGATGGCGCTCGATAACCAGCGAACAGAATGGAGCGCTGGCAGTTCCATTTAGCGTAAAATCGTCAAAAACATTGGGCCCTGCTCGAAAAGCTTCTGCAAGTTGTGGTTGGCTGGAAGAAAGGTAATAGCGATTTAAGCCATCAAAGTAGACAGGTTTATAGCCCTTCTGCAAAAGGATATCTTCCCATTGTGAGTATGTTTCAGTTTGCGTCAAGGGAAGTGTACTTTCAACTACCACAATCCAGGGTCGTGCCTTGCTGCTGCCCCAGCCAAGGAGAACCTGCAACTCCATGCCTTCAACGTCAATCTTAAGCCAATGAATATCTTTTTGCTCTGCTTGTTTGAAAACATCAGCAAGGGTAATGCAGGGAACCGTAATTTCCCTGACTTCAAATCCTCTCTCTCGATGTCCCTGAGCGATCTTAGCATCACCAGTGGAAAGGCCGGTCTCAGGAAGTTCATAAAAAACGATGACACCATGAGAATCGCTGACAGCTGCCTGGATCACGCTTTCATCAGGCCTATCTCCCCTGAGCAAGGCAGCATAAGCCGGGTTAGCCTCGACACTGATACCTCGCCACCCTTTTTCGTAAAACGCCTTGCTTACTGAATCAATGATCGGATGCTGGGCGCCGATGTCAATGTAAAAACCATTTTCGACATGGCCGAGCGCACGCCAGAGCATGACATCTTCAAAATTTTGCGCGTAAGATATTATCATGATGTCTAAGAAACCCTATCCCAGCAATCATTTGCTGAAGAGTATGTTGTGGTTTGTAATGGGTCGCAATCATAACCAAGCGCTTCAAAAAAAGTTTTTTGTACTCTATAAATTCCAAGGGCAATATTTTGCGGAAGTAGTGATTTCCACAGCCCAGGCTGGCCTTGCCAGAAATGCTGGTTGTTTGATGTAGCTCTTAGTTTCTCGATTAGGAGAGAATCCACAACTTCTTTATAATCATTGGTGGGCTTTCCTAATCGCCATGCAGTTCTCTCCAAGGTGTTAATTGTGCTGCAAACCAAGTCCTCATAGCGAACTTTGATTGTTTGTTCTGATAGCCACCATTCAGAAGTAATTGAGAGGATTGAGCTGGCTCTAGCTCCTGTTGCATACGAATAAAAAGCTTCAGATGTTGGCCGCTGGTTGTGAATTAAACGTTCATCCCCCCCTCACTTTGCAGCCAGCAAGCAGTTTGCGGTTCATGGGGGGCAAAATGTAGCACCGACAAAAGTAGGTCCAAGGGGTGTCGAGCTATAGTAACCACATCAAATCCATGCAACTTCAGTAAGGAGTTAAATTGTGATTCATTGTGCCAATGAATCTGAACAATGCAATTCTCTGGCAAATCTGCCCAATTTATCGCTTGGGGATAATGGACAGCATTTTGTTGCAAGTCATAGAGGCTGGACAACAGCATCCTAAGCCACGAATTGCCAGAACGTGGACTACTAACCAACGCAAGTCTCATAAATCACTCGTTTTTGGATTTCCATTGCGATTTGAGCATGTAGCAGTTCCATCAATGCCGCAATAAGGAAGGAGGAGTTTCACTGTGCATGACCAAGTTGGCGATGTTCGTGGCAAATCCAATTTGTTGATTGAAAGAGCCCCCAACCATGTATGAATGGTTTTCGCAAGGCTTTCAGACTGCCCTGATTTAAAGTAAGTAATTGCATTATCGACTACTTCCCTAAACACCGGAATATCCCTGGCCAATACAGGCTTACCATAGTGCATCGCTTCAACCAGCGGCAGACCGAAACCCTCTGCTTCGGAAGCAAGCAATACACCAGTTGCCACACCATAAAGCGCCTTCAGTAACTCATCACTTGCATCATCAAACCAAAAAAGGCGTCGATTTAATTCGGCATTGGAACGCAATCGCTGCTGCAGTGGCTCAGTCTTCCAACCCGGCCTGCCTGCTATGACCAGATTGATATCGTGTCCTTGCTGCCATAGAAGTTCAAAAGCATCCAAAACGTGCCCATACCCCTTGCGTGGTTCTAGTGTACCTACCATAAGTACGGAAGGCACTTCTTCCATCTTGACCAAGAAAGCTTGATGATGCGGCTCCAGTCCAGTACTTGGCATGGTTGCATCAATATCCGCTCCCAGGGGGATTGTGCGAAGCCTTAATGCATCTTTGGACAACCCGTATCGGCTAGAAAGCCAAGCCTGCAGATCGCCTTTCACGGTTTCTGAAATACAGATCAAGTCATCCCCATAAATGGCCAGGGTACGGAGCCATCTGTCAAAGGTCTTCCGGCGCTTGGGATTGAACCAGTGGGGATGCAACAGCGGCAGTATGTCGTAGACGAGAAAGCAGAGCCTTACTCCGCGCCGTTTCCATCCATACAGTTGGTCCTGATGGCGCGGCAGCAGATGCGCTGCCAGATCAAGTCCCAGAAAAATATCGCCGAAATCCGCCGTCGCCGGTTCGGCGTCACGCCGTTCCTGCACGCCGGCCTGTAGACAAGTTGATGTTATAGGTGCATAACGATATTCCCGGTTTCGTTCCGCAAAAACCGGCCGGACCTCATATCCCGCCGGTGGGTTTTCCATAAGGTGCGGCAATATTCCGCGCACCACCCGCTGAATACCGGTTCTGGCATCATGTTTGATGACTTCAGAAACATCAACCAGCAATTGTTTAGGCTTATGCCCCTTTTCCCTCACCACCCGCCCAGACTTGCTCACAAGGGCACGGGAGACGGATACCGGAAGTTGGGCAAAAATTAAAGCGGATATATGACGAATCATACCGTGGCAGAATGCTCCTGGTAATAGGCCAAGGCCTCTTCCACCCGGTCGAAGTTGTGAAGCCTCCCCGCCGTCAGTACTGCGGCCTTGTCGCAGTTGGCTTTAATAAAATTCGGATCGTGTGATACAATTATCATGGCGCGGTCCTTGCGTTTTTCGAACAGCTCAACGCGACACTTTTCGTGAAAACGGCTGTCACCGACGGCGATTATCTCATCGATCAGGAAACAATCAAACTCGACTGCCATTGAAATGGCAAAGGCCAGTCTGGACCTCATGCCGGATGAATAGGTCTTGACCGGTTCTTTCAGATATCGTCCCAGTTCGGAAAACTCCTGTACAAAAGGGATCTTCTCTTCGGTGGTGGCTCCATAAATTCTGCAGATAAAGCGCAGGTTATCCAGACCGGTCAGGGTGCCCTGGAAAGCGCCCCCGAAGGCAAGAGGCCATGACACGCCCATCTCGCGTCGAATCGTTCCGGATGTCGGCTGTTCGGCGCCGCTGATCAGGCGGATAAGTGTTGATTTCCCGGAGCCGTTCCTGCCGATTATCCCTATTTTTTCGCCAGGATTGACCGTAAAGTTGACCTGATCAAGCACAGTGACCTCTCCATGGCGGGTATGATAACGTTTTACCAGGTCGGTTATCTGAATCATTCCGGGGTTACCCTTTTGCTGATATATCGCTCCTGGGATAGAGCAAGAACGGTCAGCCCCAGACACACGGAAGCCATATATGTAAAGTTATAGTGGGAGTGGACCTGGCTGCCAAAGTACCCTTCCCGCAGTATTTCTACTCCGTGCACCATCGGCAGGCAGAGGACAACCTTTTGAAATGTCGGCGGCAGCCAGTCAACCATGAAGGCTGCACCTGATAAAGGGAAAAGCAGGTATGACGTTGGGTGCCATAATTTTTCCACCACTTCGGTCCGTTCGCTAAGACAGCCCATGAGTAACGCAAGCGAAGCGCCAAACCAGGCGGTCATAAACCAGCCCAACAGAATCTTAATAATATCCTGTGGTCCCCGCATCCAGCCTATCGAGATAAAAAAGGTGGACAACACTATGAATGAAGTGGTTGCACCGGCAGCCTCCAGTAGTATGCGGGCGGCAAACACATCAATGACTTTGACATTGCGGTGATACATAAGCGCCAGATTGGGTTCAACGGCGCCGACACAACGCGATGGCATGTTACGCCAAAGCAGAACCGATGAGTAACCGGTGATGGCAAAGGCTACAATGGGCATACTGGAACCGTGATGCATTTTGGCAAACGACCATAACGCCGTAACCCCCAGCGTAAACAGCATCGGTTCGACAAAAAGCCACATGAAACCGATGTTGTGACGGCCATAACGGGTAAGCACCTCGCGCATCAAAAGGGCGCCGATTACCCGCATCTGGATCTTGAACGAGCGGTACAGTGGGGTATGGGTATTATTGTGCACGGTTAGAGTCTCATCAGTCATGGTGTTCACGCACACCGGCAATCAGCATGGTCAGTACGCCCCAGCAGATCAACCCCACCGCAAAGGTCGTGAAGATCGCCCTGAACCGCCGCGGTTCAAAAGCTTTATCGGGCTTGTTCGGCTGCACGATACGCTCCAGGTACAACTGTTTGCGCAGGGCTTCGTTGCGGGCCTGTTCCAGCGCGGCCAGGGCAGTGGCAAGCTGCTTTTCGGCAAAGGACTGCTCCAGGACCAGTCGCTCGTATGCGCTGGCCTGGCCGCTGAATGACTGATCGTTACCGGCCACCTTTGCGGTTTCAGTGGCAATTTCCTTCTGTAGTATTTCCACCCGCTTTTGCAGCACCGGCACTTGTGGATTGTTTTCAGTAATCATGCGGATCTGCGCCAGCTCGGTCGTGGCGGCAATCAGTTCATCCTGCAGCTTTGAAACCCGCTGCAACTGGATGGCTGACTGTTTTACCGGATCAAAGACCGCCTTCTTGTTACGATAGGCTGAAAGGGCCAGCGAGGCCGCCTTGTCCTTCTTGTCCGCATCGGCCACCTCCTGGGCGGCAGAGCGTATCATGTCCTGCCTGCCCCTCTCGTTCAGCTTGTTCACCAGTTGTTCACTCATCTCAAGCAACTGCTCATTGATCCTGGCAGCCTGGTCCGCTGAGAAGGACCGGATTTCCAGGGTGGTGATGGATGATGAGCTGTCGTTGTTGATGGTGACGATCTTTTTCTTATAATATAGGTGCAGCGCCTCGAAGCTTTTGTCCCGCCAATTCGTCCCTCCAAAGCGGCTGATACGATCAATGCTTGATGCGCCATAGGTAGCTGCTATGGCCAGTTTATCGTTTAACGCCTTCAGGGCGTCACGGGATTGGATAAAATCCTGGACGGTGTAGCTGTCATCCTGTGAGCGGGAAAAACCGGACCCTTTCAGAAACGAGCCCAGGAATGAGGCGGTCTGGCGTTCTGGGGTGCGGACGACAAAACGGGATTCCGAGATGTAGACATCGGAAGCCATGAAGCCGTAGTAGATGATCGCCGACGTGGTCGGCAGGACAACCGTCAGCAGAAAGAGGCGGTTTACGCCCAGGATGCGCTGTTTGAACTTTTGAGACCGTGATGAAGGCGCTTGCTCTAGTTCGGAGGTTTCTGGTGATTGCATGGTGTGCTGTTTCCCTTACATGTACAAAAGTGATTGCGACCTTCAGGCTGCTTCATCTGTATCTGCTTGAAAGGTTACTGCAGCTCATCTGCCAGTGTTTGAACGGTTGTTTTAATCTGCATTTCCGTGTGCATGCAAGAGATAAAAAACCTGAGTCTGGCCGATTTTTCAGGTACTGCCGGGTAGAGGATCGGCTGAACATTGATGCCGCGCTGAAGCATGGCAGCCGAGAGGCGGGCTGCCTTGAGGGAGCTGCCGGTAATGACCGGAATAACCGCCAGTCCCGCGCTGGTGCCGGAGTCTATGCCTGCCTGCTTTGCCAGGTGCAGAAAAAGTTGCCCCCGTTCCTGCAGAGCTCTCACCCGATCCGGTTCACGCAGCATGATCCTTAGAGCCGCCAGCGAGGCAGCCGCCAATGGTGGCGACATTCCGACGCTGTATAGAAAACCGGGGGCCAGAAATTTGAGGAGCTCCACCAGAGCAGTTTCACCGGCAATGAACCCGCCGCAGCCTGCCAGGGTCTTGCTGAGGGTTCCCATCCAGATATCAACCTCACGGCCATCCAGCCCAAAATGTTCACGAATCCCCAGCCCCCTTTTTCCCATCACGCCGAAGGAGTGGGCCTCATCCACCATCAGGAAGGCACCGTGCCTTTTTTTGAGCTCCACAAAGCGGGGCAGATCCGGATAGTCGCCATCCATGCTGTAGATCCCCTCCAGCACGATCAGCACCCGCTCAAACTGGCGGCGCTGGGCGGTGAGGATGCCATCCAGGGCCTGCCAGTCGTTGTGGGGGAAGGAAAGCCGCTTTGCTCCGGAAAGCTGTATTCCCTGCAGAATGCTGTTATGAATCAGATCGTCATGCAGGATCAGGTCTTTGGGGCCGAACAGATAGCCGATGGTACTGACGTTGGTGGCATGGCCGCTGACAAAGACAACGGCATCGTCAACACCGTAGACGTCCGCCAAGGTGCGTTCAAGGTCGCGGTGGATCTGTTTTTCACCGGAAACCGGTCGGCTGGCCGATACCGAAGTGCCGTAGCGATCAATAGCTGCCTTGGCGGCTTCCGTTACCTCGGGGTGTCCGGACAGGCCCAGATAGTTGTATGTGGCAAAGTTGATAAAAACCTTGCCATTAATACTGGTGGTTGCGCCGGCAATCCCGTCGTGAACCATAAAAAACGGGTTGCCAACTCCGAGCCTGGCGGCGCCGTTGACTATGATCCGCAGCTGCAGGTAGCCTGGGTGCTTATCAAAACGACAGAATTTTTCCTGAACCCGGACAGCCGGCCCTGCACCTGATCCGGTGGCGACCGCAGGGGCAGCGCTGGCGGTGGTCTGATCCACCTGCCGCAGGCGGCGTTCCAGCACCTGCTGGATCAGCTTGTCCTTGATCCGGTCGGTAAGTCCCATCTCAGTCTATCATCCGTTCAGGTGTCGTTGCCGCAATGCCGGCCGCGATATCGTAGAGGGCTGCCTCAGGGATATCGGCAGCATGCAGGCGTGCCATATGGGCAACCTGGTCACTCAGCGCATCATCACCATCAGGCTGTTCACCCCCACGGATGTGGGTTACGACCAGACTGGTCAGCTTGGCGATGGTGGGCCCTTCGGTCATGGCCATCACCGGCAACTGTATGCCGAAACGGGCTTCAAGGGCAGTCATAAGCTCAACCCCCATCAGGGAGTCCAGCCCCATCTCATACAGTGATCGATCAAGCGTGATCTTGCCAGGCTGCAGCCGTAGGATCTGACCGATCTCCTGCTTCAGGATATCTGCAATCACGCTCCGCAGTTCGCTGTCCGGCAATTCGGTCAAACAGAGCATGCTGTCGGCTAGTTTATCATCAACATCCTCATTGCCGTAACGGCGGGAGAGCCAGGCAAACCTTGCATGAGCGGCACTGGGCAGGAAGCGACGCATGGCCGGCCAGGCAAGCTCCAGCACCCCCAGCCCGGAACGGTTGGACAGCAGTAGCTGTTCCAGCACAGCAAGGGCCGTGTCTGAATGCAGCGCCTTCCCTCCCAACCGGCACTGCAGTGACTCCTTGATCTTCCGGTTACGGGCCAGGAAGCCAACATCGTCAATCGCCCCCCAGCGCACCGCCGTGGCTGGCAGTCCGGCAGCCCGTCGCATCCGGGCCAGCCCTTCCAGCCAGCCATTGGCTGCTACGTAGTTACCCTGTCCCGGATTACCGAACAGGGTTGTAGCCGATGAAAACAGCACGAAGTAGTCCAGCTGCATACCCTTGGTCAGGTGGTGCAGATACAGTGCCCCCAGAACTTTGGGGGCCAGCACCCGCCGGATCTGCTCCGGTTGCATGGTGCGCAGCAGGCCGTCATCAATCACCGCGGCGGCATGCACGATACCTTTGAGCGGCGGTAGCTCATGCTCGATGGTTTTCAGAAGCCGGGTTAGTGCTGACCTGTCGGTAACGTCACATGCGGCGGCATGCACCTGCACTCCCTGCTGCTGCAGCGCCCTGATTGCTTCCTGCTCTTCAGGCCCTGCAAGGCCGCTGCGGCTGACCAGCGCCAGACTGCGGCACCCTTTGGAAACCAGCCAGCTGGCGGTACGCAGACCGAAGCCTCCCAGACCACCGGTTACCAGCCAGGTTGCATCCGTGGGCAGAGTTAATGTTGGCGGTACGGATGGCTGCAGGGGATGGGGATGACTGATTCCGTTACAGTAGGTGACCACCACCTTGCCGATCTGCTGTGATTGCTCCATGTAACGGAAGGCATCCACCACCTGGTCGGCCTCAAAAGTGGTGTAGGGAAGCGGATGAAGCGCCCCCTGCTCAAAGAGCGCCATAATCTCGTCAAAGAGCCGACGGGTCAGCTCAGGCTGTAGCTGCATCACCTGATCGGTATCAACACCGAAGTAGCTGATGTTGTTTCTGAAGGGGCGCAGCCCGATGTGGGTGTTTTCATAGAAGTCCCGTTTCCCCAGTTCCAGAAAACGACCGAACTGTTTCAGTATCCGCAGGTTGCGGTTGATAGCCTCACCGGCCAGTGAGTTAAGCACCAGATCAACACCTGCGCCGCCGGTCCGCTGCAGTATCTGGTCGGCAAAATCCAGGGAACGGGAATCGTAGATATGTTCAACCCCCATCAGGCGAAGGAAATCCCGTTTCTTATCCGTTCCGGCCGTGGCATAGACCTCGGCGCCGCACCAGTGCACGATCTGAACGGCCGCGAGACCAACGCCACCGGCAGCGCCATGAATCAGCACCTTTTCGCCCGGCTGCAGGCGCCCCAGATGGCAGAGGGCGTACCAGGCCGTAAAGAAAGCGGCCGGAATGGTGGCCGCAGCCTCAAATCCAAGTCTTGCAGGAATATGGGAAGCCGCAGATGCCTTGGTAACCGCCCTGGTGCCAAAACTGGCCGGACCGAAGGTAACTACCCGGTCGCCCGGGGCGAAGCCGGTCACCGCCGGCCCGGTCCTGGTGACGATACCGGCGCATTCCAGCCCCAGGTTTGCCCCGGCAAAGCCGTTTTCAACGGCTTCATCGGACAGAAGCCCCAGGGTATACATGAGGTCGCGGAAGTTAAGCCCGGTGGCATGCACCTCGATCTCAATTTCATCCTCCACAGGAGCAATGCAAGGGGACTGTTCCCAACGCAGGTTCCTGAGCTGACCGGGAAGCTGGAAACCGAGACGGACCATGGTCTGATCCGGATCAACCAGAGCACTGCCGGTACGCCCTGGTGGTGTCTCCAACTCCAGCCTCGGCACGTAGCGCTTCCCGGCAGGGGTAATGATCACCTCCTGCTCACCGTCAGATTGCTCTATCTCCTGCAGCAGGGCCACAGCCGCATCTTTCGACAGAGTGCCTTCAAGGCAGATCAGGCGCAAGTCAAGACCGGCGCATTCATTCATCATGCTCCGGCTAAAGGCCCAGAATGAACTGTCAGCAATGGCCGACACTCCTTGTTCACCTGCCGGCCAGTCGGCAACATCGGCTGCGGCGCCGGTCGTCAGCAGCCAGACCGGGACGGACACCTGCAGTCGTTCAAGGGCCATGGTCATGGCCGATGCAGCGGCGCAGCGCTCCACCTGATGGGCAAGGTATGCATCGCCATCCAGGGTATCGGTCGGGATGCCCGACCCTGTCAGAAACAGGATGCCAAGCAGATCACCAGCCTCAACCAGGGAGTGCCGCAGGTTTTCCTCTGAGCAATCGGAAAGCCGTGCACAACGGTTTCCATTGGCTGTCACCAGAGTGGAAATAATGCCAGCCAGGTCGGCGGATGGGCCCTGTTCGTCATGCACCAGCAGCAGAGTGCGTTGTTTGTCACACTGCGAAAGCGTCATTTGAGGAGCAATCGACTTCTGCACTGTCAGAATCCAGGGTCCGGAACCGTGCCGGGGAGCAAGGTCAAACTGCTGGATATTCTCATATCCTGCCGCATGGAGGCTGTCTTGCCACCAGGTTGACGGGGGGTGCCAGAGTTCATGACCAAAGGCAAGGAATCCTGCCCAGCGTAACGGGTGGAGGCCAACCAGGATAATGCAGCCCCCTGGGGCCAGAGAAGCCCCGACAGCGGCGAGGGCCTGCTCTGCAGCAGCCTGGCTGCTGAAATCACAGTTAACGATGGCCAGTTGAGCCGTAACAGCAAGGTTTTCCTGCGTTTGAGAAAGATCATGCAGATTGATGGCGTGATGCTGCTCACGCTGCTGCTCAGTGCGGTCAAGGGCCAAGGATGAACCGGAGGCGAAGTGGTACTCACTGCGTTCAATATCAAGAGCGCTGCAGATCTGGTCAAGCCAGAGCGACGTCTCCTCACCCAGCTCCAATACAGCCAGCCGTTCGCCTTCCGGCAGCCCCTGCAGCAGGTCGGCAACCAGTTGGCGCAAATGACGACCAACAATAAACCGGCCGGCGCCCCCCAAAGCCTGCTGCAGCAGCTCTGACAGAACAGCTTCCTGATGAACTCCTGCATCCTGAAGCGGCTGATCGTTCATCAGGCTGGAGAGCAGCAGACCGACACGCCCCACCCGGTGGATCAATGAGAATCGGTCGGGATACTGATTGACAAGCCCCAGCCAGAGCTGCCGGGCTTGAATGGTATCCTGCTCATCCGCTTGAATCTGCAGGCCCGATTCGATCCTCAAAACGGCGCCGTCTTCGATCGTTATCTCAACAAGGGGCTGAAGATAAGGACAATCAGCGTAGAGCCTTTGTAACGTCGCCTCGCTGACATGACAACCGTCCGTGGCTACCCGTTGCAGGGCCTCAACCGTAAAACGGCTGCAGAGGCTTTCCAGCAGAGGGTCCAGCTCTTCAACAAAACCGGCCACTGACTGATTGTCGGCAACCAGCCCGGCAGCCGACGCCATTGTATCGGCAACTAGTTTGACCAGTTCTGTCGGAGGTCTGACAACAGTACCAGGTAACGGTTTGGGGACGCGGTGATAATCTGGATAGCAGAGTGTATCCACCCCCTGTTTCCGGAGCCTTATCCTCCGGAAACGAACCTGGCTGATGTCGGCTAACGGCCTGCCGTCAGCATCATACAGCATGAAATCCGCAGTCAGCGAGTGCGGCCCATGGCCCGTCAGGGTTGCCGTGGCATAACGGGGATGCGTCATGCCCGGCTGATAGCGAACGCGCTCAAACGTTACCGGAACGTAGGTCATGCCTCGATAGCTGGAATGCTCTGCCTGCACTATCTGGAACACCAGCTGGAAGGCGTTATCCAAGAAGGTTGGGTGCAGATGATAGCCTTCCAGACCAGTTTGCAACACATCCGGGGTCCGCAGAACGGCAGAAGCGCTTCGACCATCCACCCAACCATGCAGAATGGATTGGAAGGCAGGGCCGTATTGGAGACCGGCCTGCCTGGTCAAGAGTCCATGGGAGCGGGCATCAAAATCAGGTTGTCGATTTGGAGCTGTAAAAGGAGCTACACCCATAAACCCTGCACAGGGAGCAGGGACGATCCGTGCCACTCCGTGCAAGGTCCAGGGTGAATCACTGAGCAGATCCCGCCCATTGATGGTTACCGTTCCATTGTTCGGAGCAACTGACAGCCGGACAATGCGGGTTATGCCGTTTTCCAACAACAACGGCGCCCTGATCTCAAGATGTTCAAGCTCAACAGGGCTGTCAGGCTTGAGAGAAAGGGCTGCTGCCAGGACAATCTCAAGGAAACCGGTGCCGGGGAAAACCACGGCGCCACCAACAGCATGATCGGCAAGCTCCGGATAGAGCGCGGTGTCAAGCCTATTTTCCCAGGTCAGTTCATACTGCTGCAGGTGATACCCCAGCAGGGGATGAAGCTTGCGGCGTTCCAGTATCCGGGAAGATTCAGGTGTTACCGGATGCCAGCAACGCTCCCGCTGCCAGGGATAGTTGGGCAGCCGCACAAAGCGACCCGGTTTCGGAAACAGGGCCTGCCGGTTGATCGCTGCTCCCGCAATCATGGCCTTTGCAGCAGCCTTGCGAACGCGTTGCGGATCATCATCCCCTCGCAGTAAGGTTGGGATGACACAACCATCTACGCCTTTGCTCTCCATGATATCAAGAATATAGTTTCTGAGGATCGCATGGGGGGTAACACAGACGAAAACATTCGTCCCGGCATCAAGGATAGCGCCAACAACCAGTTCGAACAGTACCGGCTCACAGATATTTTTCCACCAGTAGGTTGCATCCAGCCGGTCACCGGTCAGCTTCCCTCCGGTCACGGTGGAATAGAACGGAATGGATGTCTCACCAGGAGCAAGGTCTGCCAGCACCTGCAGGAGCTCCGTCTCGATACTGTCCATGACAGGACTGTGGAAGGCATAATCCAGATCAAGCCGCCGGAAGGCAATCTCCTGCTTCGTGAGAAACGCCTCATACTGTTCCAGCTCGTCGGCTGAACCGGAAATGGTGACGCTCGTGGGGCTGTTGCAGCCTGCCAAAGTCAAGGAAGGCAATGCCATTTGCGAAAGCTGTTCAGTTGCCTGGTCACTTCCGATGCTGACCGCTGTCATCTTGCCCAGCCCTTTGGTCAAACCCTGTAGACGGCTACGGCAGTAGATCACCTTGACCGCTTGCGGCAAGGTCAGGGCGCCGCAGGCCCAGGCTGCGGCAATTTCGCCCACGCTGTGACCAGCCACTGCAGTTGGCTCAATACCCAGACTGCGCAACATGCAGGTGAGGCCTATCTGAATTGCAAACAGGGCCGGTTGGGCTATCTCGGTAAACTCGTAACGTCCAGAGCCGTTTCGTCCCGCCAGTTCATCTACCAACGAAAAATCGGCATACTGCCTGAAAAGAGTATCGACCTCCTCTACGGCCTTAAGAAACACAGGGTCTTTCAGCAGCTCATTCCCCATCCCCTCCCACTGGGCGCCATTGCCGGCATAGATGAAGGCCGGACCGGATGGGTTAGACAGCTCAACACCTTGCTCCACGGAACTATCGTCAAGCCTGTCATCGGAAAAGGCCTGGAACTCTTCTGCAACTTTGCGAAGATCGCTGCCAAACAAGACAGCGCGGCAAGGATGCAGGTCCCGCCGAAACAGGGCGGTATAGGCAACATCGTAGAGCGGCAGATCAGGCTGTGTTTCCAGCAATGTCACCATATCGCGGGCAGCGGACTTCAAGGCGAATTCGTCCCTGGCCGAGATGACCAGGGGAAGTTCAACAGAATGGTCTGGAGTTGCAGTTTGATTTAGATCAGTTGTTCCACCTTCAAGGATGACATGGGCGTTAACACCACCAAAGCCAAAGGAGTTTACCCCGATATAGAGCGGACCTTCCTGCCTGAGGGGCCGGTTTTCGGTAACTACCTCCAGGTTAAGCCCTTTGAAGTCAATGGCAGGGTTGAGAATTGTGACGCCGATAGTGGCCGGAACCATCCGATGCTGCAAGGACAACAGGACCTTGACCAAACCGGCCACGCCGGCGGCGGCCTCCATGTGCCCCAGGTTGCTTTTGATTGACCCCACCGGCAACGGTATCTCCTTGGGCCGTCGCTTTCCCAGAGCCTCCCCTAGGGCGCGTGCCTCAATGGGGTCCCCTACGGCAGTGCCGGTGCCATGAGCCTCAAAGTAATCTATGTCGGCAGGATCAAGTCCGGCCTGCCTGCAGGCCTGTTCAATAAGGCCAGCCTGTGCGTCGGCATTGGGCACGGTCAGACCGGATTTACGGCCATCGGTATTAACCGCAGTGGCAGCCACCACCGCCAAGATGGGATCGCCATCGGCAACTGCCTGCCCATACTCTTTCAGCAGGAACAGCCCGCCCCCTTCAGAGCGGACATAGCCATCAGCAGAGGCATCAAAGACATTGCAACGGCCGCGGGGGGAAAGCATGGATGTCTGGGCAAAAATGAGAAAACCATAAGGGTGGAGATGCAGGCTCACCCCGCCGGACAAGGCGTAATCAATTTCGCCGCCGGCTATGGCGCGGCAGGCCTGATGAAAGGCAACCAGCGAAGAGGAACAGGCAGTATCAATCGCCATGCTGGGACCATGCAGGTCAAAAAAGTAGGAGATGCGGTTAGCGGTAATACAGATGGTATTGCCGGTAGCAACGGTTGCATCAATGGCGTCCAGGTCATCCGCCAGGCGGTAGGAGTAATCGGAGGTAGAGATGCCGATGTAGACGCCGCAGTTGCTTCCTCGCAGGGATGAAGGCGGGACACCGGCGTTTTCCATCGCCTCCCAGGCAAGCTCAAGCAACAGGCGCTGCTGGGGATCCATGAAGGACGCCTCGCGGGGAGAAATGCCGAAAAATCCGGCATCAAACCCGGCTACGTCGCCGATTGAACCGCCGGCAAAGGTATAACTGCACCCGGGATGTCCCTTTACGGGGTGCTGAAAACTATCCTTGCTCCAGCGTGACGGATCAACCTGGGTCACAAGGTCACGTCCGGAACAGAGGTCATGCCAGATGTCCGATGTATCAGTCCCTGGCAACCGGAAGGAATAGCCAATAATTGCCACTTTTCTGTGCAATATATCTCCTAAGTGCAAATTTCAGGCGCAGTCAGCAGACTAACCCTATGAAAATTACTTATATTAAAGAACAGTTACATGTTATTTCACATTATTTACTAAATTCTAAAACATTTATAATACTTCATTGAGTAAATATTGCAATAAATTCTTTTGTTGTGACAAAACGTCTTTCCGCGTTCCGCAGGTTTTCAAGCACTTCTGCATCGGGCCAGGAATCATGGCTGTCAGAATGATCCTGATGAATACCACCAGAAATCCTACCTGTCGCTTCAATTGTGTCCAGCAGCATACGGATCCCGAACCTAAACAGCTTGCAATTCAACGATAAGCAGCTGTCTTCGGCTTCTACCGGTATAGCTTTGGTCGCTACCACCGGGCCGGTATCAAAACCCTGATCCTGAAAGTGTACTGTTACCCCTACCTGCTCTTCTCCCCGTGCAAGGGCGTGGATGACCGGATCAACCCCTTTGTACTCGGGCAGCTGACCGGGATGGATGTTCAGGCAGCCCTTTGGCGGCAGGGCAAGCAGTTCCGGACCGATCAACTGGTTAAAGTGGGCCGACAACATCAGATCTGGATTGCACGCCTGCACAAATGCAATACCGTCGGCAACGTTGATGTCTCTCGTTTGCAATATTGGCACACGGTTACGCGCCAGGTATTTCCCCACCGGATCATGGCGCCACAGACGACGCAACTGGGTGTGCAGCGACGTTACCAGCCACAAATAGGCTGCATAACGTAAACCGGTCCGGCGCACCAGCAGGATAGCATCCCACCAGCTCCAACCCTTTTTCCGCAAAATCCGGGTAGAGGCAACCACCCCCACCAGTATCAGGTGAGGAGACCTGATCATTTCCTGCAGCACAATGGTGGAGTAGATGCTGGGACAGGTACAGAAGACGACACGAAGCGGCGTGTTTAGAGATGTTGAAGCGTTCATCGGATAATTCCAACGGCAGGTTGCAGACAGTTTTCTTGATGGCTCACTAATCCCATCAACTGGACAAGCAAAACAGGAAGTTGCTCAACCCGCAGTGTAGACGACAGACCATCTGCCTGCTGCTGATTACTCCAGACCAGGTAATCAACTGTACAATCCGGAGCACCAAGTCTGCGGTAGACCTCCGGCATTATCGGCAGGTGATCACCATACAGACAAAACCACGCGCCCCGTTCCATGGATTCAAGCTGTTGCCGCACCATGCCCAGCAACTGGTCGGCTTGTTCAATATGCCTCAAGTAAACGGTCAAATCATCACATCCCTGTGGTTGGCTGGTCGTATAAAGACGTTGACGGTCTTCCGGATGGGCCTGCTCAAGGTGAAGTGGGCCATGGTTTTCCATTGTGATGACAAACAGGAAAACCGGCGGTGTCTCTGTTCTTTCATGCCGTGCAAGCTCTCGGCAAGCTTCTCGTGCAACCGCTGCATCCCCCACATACTGACCAACGTAGTCATTTTTATCAAACTTGGAAATATCTATGAATTCATCAAAGCCCAGCAGGGGAAAGATCCTTTCACGGTCATAGAACCCGGCTGAGTAGGGATGCAGACAGACCGTGCGATAGCCCATCTTTTTCAGAAATCCAGCCAGGGTCGGCACCCCCTGATGGGCCATGCGACGGTATGGCTTGAAGCGATGGATACCGAGCTGACTGTTGGCAATGCCGGAAAGAAATGCAAATTCAGTTCTTGCGGTGTTGGCCCCCCAGGCAGGCACTTCCAGCTGGCCGTGGCTGACGGCACTCTGCCTGAGATTGTCAAAGTTGCGAAGCAGCTCCGGGGAAATCCCTGCGATCCAGCGGCGCGGGTCAAAGAAGGACTCGCTCTGGATCACCACCAGGTTGGGCAACTCGCCCTTTGGTTTGGGCGATGGAGCGGCAAAACAGGTTGCTGCCTCCCCCTGCCAGGGCTGCTTTTCCGACATGCCGTAATGCCAGAGAGTGGGTAGCAACCCCAGACGGGTCAGGTCTTCACCAGGGTCAAGCAGCAGACGTACCTTGCCAGTGAAGCCGAACAATATCAGACCAGCACCGGCAACTGCCGTAACCGTCGAACCGGCGGCAGCCGGCAGCATGCCAAGAGATTGTTCCAAGCGCAGGCCGGTTGCCACAGCCACCACAACGGCAAGTATGACCGTAAAGCCAGACCACAATCCTAAAAACGGGAGATAGAAACGTGGATACCGCAAGGCATCCACAAAATAGCTTAAGTCCTGATAAATAAACGGTTCACGCAGAGATTGATACTTGGCATTGCTGATCAGGATCACGAAGAGCATCAGAACCAACAGACCGGCGGAAGCAAACCAGGGACGACGGAGCAGTAGCAGCAGAAGTGTGTACAACAGCAGCCAGATCCCCAGATGCAACATTAGCGCTTTGCCTGGACGTTGCCAAGGATGTACGGGCTGCGGTTTAAGCAGCAGTTCCAGAACAAAGGAAAGGACAAGGCCAAGCAACAGCGGCCATGTTATTGTCTGCCACGCCTGCTCAGCCATGATAACCCAACACGCGGAGCAGACGCCCGGAAATCACCGGGGGCAGTATTGCGAGTAGCCAGCAGCCAATGCTCAAGGGGAAAGGAAAGCTGATCCGGGGACGGTTGGCTGCCAAGCCTCGCCTGATCGCCGTGGCAGCTTGATCGGCTGACCAGAGAAACGGCTTGGGGCCCGGAACCGAGCTGGACATCCGGGAGACAACAAAGCCGGGCATGACCAGATTTACTTTTATACCTTCATGTTCAAGACGGCACTGCATTGCCTCGGCGTAATTCTTGATGGCCGCCTTGCTGGCCGAATAGCTGGGGGTTATCGGCATGCCGTACCATGCGGCAAGAGAACTGATTAAAGCAATTTGCCCACTCCCCTGTCGACGCATAAACGGTAGTACGGCCTGCACGGTGCCCATGGTGGCCAGAACATTGACCTCAATCACCTCTACAATTGCTTCCCAGCGTTCTCCGTTGTTGTCAGCGGTACTGCTGACCCCGGCATTGGCAATCACCAGCTCTGGATGTTCCTGCTCACAGACAACCTGAAGTTGTGCCATGAACCGTTGATGATCTCTCAGATCAGATACCTGTGTCACGACCCGAGCACCAAGGCTCCGACAGTGCCCGGCCAGATGTTCCAGCCGCTCATCACGTCCGAACAGAATCAGAGTTTTACCCGGCGCGGCATACTGTTCAGCCAAAGCGCTGCCAATCCCCCCCGTGGCCCCGGTGATCAGAATGGTCTTCGGCTCTTCAGACCTGCTCACAACAGTTCTTCTAGAGGAGATCGTTCTGCGGTAAGTCTGGCCACCGAGTTTTCAACTGCCAGACGGATACCATTGGCACAATAAAAGCTGCCGTTCACCAGGGTAGCCTGAATCACAGTAGCTTTGAAGCAGTGGAACAGCTCCGGGTCAGGGGGAGCTGAAGCCCGCCAAAACTGATCAAGCGTCCCCTGAAAGGTAAGGCCCGGCAAATTATAGATCGGATCACCGAGGGTAATGGTGGGACAGTTGAACTGCAATGCCACACCACCAACGGTGCTGTTGACGGTAACGGTCCCCCGGGCATGTTGTACCAGCAATTCCAAATTTCCGGTTTCCAGGTAGTCGATCCTACCCACAATCCCAAAACGCTGTTCAAGCTTTCTAATAACACGAGGATAGTTTACCAGCTCCATATCAAGGGGATGATTCTTGATAACCAGACGGCTGTCTGACGGTGCATGAAGCGCAAAGGATTCCATGACAAATTCCATCACATCGGTCATATGTTCAAAGTCGGAATGATCACGAATCTGGGCGTCACTATTCAGCTGCAGAGGGAGCAGATAGAAGGGTATGCGAGATGTGATTAATGCACTGATCGTTGCGCTGTCGCGTTGCTCATTCCTCGGTTTCAGCGCTAGTCGCTTCAGATACCCGGCATACATGACTGGGGCAATGTTGGGAGCATGGGTACGGTACCCTGGGAAAAGAACGGAGTTTGTTGTGCTCGCGAGATGATATAGAACATCATGCATGGCCCTGACACGAAATGGTGATTGAAGTGGTTCTGGTGGTGGAATATTCGTCAAAAGCCTGCCGGTCTGCCGGTACCAGTCGGGATCGCGGGGCAACAGCGAATGAGCATTGACCCCTCCGCGCTCCAGGGTCACCCAATTGGGGCGGAAATAACCTTCCTCAAACACATGGACGCGTATACCATCTTTCCGGGCCAGTTCAATGGCCGGACGATGAACCGGACGGCGGTCACCGAACAGGATTATATCGGTAACACCGGCTGAACGACATTTTTCAATCAGAAACGTGGCAAGCTGTGCTACCCGCCACCTGAACGTCCAGGCTGGTCGTCTTCCCCAGTAGGCAGTATCACCACCGTTAAAATTTATCTTTGAAACCAAGTGCCCATCTGCCACTAACCGATCGGCTAACCGGGGGAAAAAAGGCGAACAGACACCTTGTAAGAAGAGAAAAGAATGATGTGGTCGGGAGTTATGTGACAGCGTGAACCGTTTCATATGTTATAACTCCTTCTCCAATCTATCCAACTTTGCATACCATTCCCTCGATTACCCGCAGTCGCATTACAGTCTGCAGAACGGCAGGGCAAAAAACCTCCTCATCAGGGATACAATCAATAATATGGGCTACGTTGAAGCCAAATATTTGCAGATCTGCAAATGTTGTCAGTTGTCGTGTTAGAGCCCCGCTGGCTGCATATTCTGGATAACGTGATTCTGCATATTCCGATTTCCTTGGCTATCATCTCTGTTAAACTTTATCCCAGTCATGAATTTCCGTTTAGCAATCAACTCCTGCAAAAAAACTAAAAATTTTTCAACTCCGATATGTTACTGCACGGTATTTCCATATCAAATTGAAAATTAGATGTCAATCACCATTTGAAATCTGACCCAAAGGACGCCAAGTATTGACCCTGCCAAGTTTGTAATTTCCTTATTATCCGCGCCTGCCGCAATTCCTGGAGCGGCATTTCCCGCAAAAGCTGCTGGGTCTGTTCCTCCGCCTTGGCGCGGGCCTCCGGCGACATCTTCGATCGTAACGTGCTGTAAGGTTTTGTCATGAAATTATGTCCCCTTCAGTCTCATTCTCACGCTGCCAGTTTGGTCGAGGCCGTGATCTCCTCCCATGGCACCACATATCGTCCGGTTTCATCCTTCTCAACCAGCCCGATGTTTTCCAGGGCCTTCACGTCGTCATGGACGTTCTTGTAGTGCCGATGAAGGAGTTTTGCCAGGGCATAGATGGTCATTGGTCCGGACTTGTGCAGGGTATCCATAAGGACAAACCGCTTTGGTGGGATGTATTCCAGAGAAGTCTTCATATCGCCGAAGTAGCCACGCTCAACAGGTTTATCAGGAAATATTCCCTTATCCGCATTCGTCAGGATCTCACTGATTTCCCGGTTGTACTCTTCTTCGCTGACGATCCCCACCTTGAAATCCCTTTTCATACATTCCCTCTCGATAGCCGCCATGCGGCCTTGTCGGCGTTGAAATCCCTGAAAAGCTGAATAAGGCTGACAAAACGGTATGGTTCTTCCCTGTCGCCGAAGTGTCGGTGATCACCCTTGCCTTGCTCGTTATCGTACCGGACGATGCTTGTTCCATCGGCAAGGCCGAAATAAAAGCGATACTTGAACGGATGGTTGCAACCTGGAACCGGTGATGTCAACTGCCACACAATGACCTCCGTAACGGTACCGTCAACGGCTCGCTTGTCCTTGATTATCAGTTCAGCACCCATTGAGACCCCGGCTGTATATAGCTTTTTTTACCATATAAATAGAAAGAGGGCAAATAAAAAAAGAAGTACGCCTACCGTTGTTACTTCGCTTCCATATTTCCCCTGTGTCGGGTTTTCATCGCGCCACCTTAACCTTACCCTTCGCCGCGGCAAGACTGACAACCTTCCCGGCGCTTTTCCCGGTGACTATGCTTTTCAGCTTCCTTTCCCAAGCCTCCATTGCAGCCTGTTTTTCCTTGTCATAGGTGTAACGGACATAGACATGGGTGACCACCCGTTTCCGGTTGGTTACGTGGTTCTGGATGCGGTCTATGGTCTGTTCGTCTATGCCGATCTCCGCCATATGGGTTGATACCGTTCGCCGCAAGTCGTGGGGTGTGAATGGGTCGACCCCCAGGATGTTCCTGACGGCAGAATACGGATGCCGAAGCCTTCCCCTTCCCTGATATCGACGATCTTCCCTTCAGGCTTCAGGTTCGATATGAACCGGTCGGTAAACCTCATAACTCACCCCGTGTGGTCTCACTTCTGCGTGGTTTCGTGCGGTCCCTCGTGTGGTCTCGTGTAGTCTGGCAATGAAAGAGATGCTTGGAAACTGACAGGCATGTTAAATAGTTTCCATCCGGAAACGGTCCTTTCCCGCCCTGGCGGTGTCAATCTTCGGGCTTGCTTGTGCGGCGTAACGATGTACGCCTCCGCGCAAACCCTCGATTTCCTTGCCTGGACGAAAAATTCCTCATTTCCGAATTGGAAACCAGTAGTGTCTCATCCGGAGTTTCCGGATGGACACTAAATAGAGTATAATAGACTATATGCCAATATGTTAGGTGCATTATTTGGAACATTTTGAAAATTTAAAAACACTCTGAAACCTATTTTCAGGAGACTCTTAATCGTCAGGTCCGCGGTTCGAACCCGCGCGCGCCCACCATAAAAACAAAAGGGGTTAGCTCATGCAGCTAACCCCTTTTGTTTGTGTTGATATCATTGGCCTTTCGGAGTACGTATTTGCGTTACGCCCACTTTTCCAGGATTGCCCCGATCTGTGCCGCATTGAACGGTTTCGAAACATAGTCGTCCATCCCCGCCGCGAGACAAAGCTCCCTGTCACCTTCCATGGCGTGGGCTGTTAACGCGATGATCGGTACCCGCCGTCTCCCTCCGCCAATCTTCGCTTCCCTCTGGCGTATCATACTGGTTGCCTCATAGCCGTCCAGATCAGGCATCTGGCAATCCATGAAGACCAGATCATACTCCTCACTGAAGACTTCCTCCACGGCAAGGCGGCCGTCATCTACCACTTCCACCAGGCAGTCCAGCCCCTCGAGAATCAACCTCCCCACTTCCTGGTTAACCGGGTTGTCTTCCGCCAGCAGTACCCGCAACTGCTGATCGCTGGGGCGGCTTTCCGTCACTTTTCCTTGAGCCTCACCCTCGACTTTTTGCCTGGCAATTGTGTGCGCTCGCTTGAGGCGCACCGTGAACCAGAACAGCGACCCTTTGCCCGGAGTGCTTTCCATGCCGATATTTCCGCCCATCATTTCCACCAGTTGTTTCGAAATGGCCAGTCCCAGACCGGTCCCTTCGTGGCGTCGCGCCATGGAGCTGTCGGCCTGGGAAAAGGCGTCGAATATCTTCCGCTGAGCGTCAGGAGTTATTCCAGTGCCGGTGTCGCGCACTTCGAAACGTAACAGGATATCCTCCAGCGTTTCTTCCTCAAGCCTCGCTTCAAGGTAAACTTCCCCATGTTCGGTGAATTTGAGCGCATTCCCCTTGAGGTTGATCAAAATCTGCCGCAACCTGACCGAATCACCCTCTACAGTGTCAGGTACGGACTCATCAATGTATAGGGACATCCCGATGTTCTTTTTCTGCGCTTTGAGCCAGAAAAGATCGTTTACTTCTTTAACCGTATCTCTGATCCTGAAAACGACCGGTTGCAGCTCCAGCTTGCCCGCCTCGATCTTGGAGAAATCAAGGATGTCGTTTATGACGTACAATAATTTCTCGGCTGAGCTGTGCGCCATACGGGCAAGCCGCAACTGAGGTTCATTCATATTGGAATCAAGCAAAAGATCCAGCATCCCGATCACGCCATTCATCGGTGTGCGGATTTCATGGCTCATATTGGCCAGGAACTGGGATTTCGCCTTGCTCGCCGCCTCGGCGGCCTCCTTCGCCTCGCGGAGCACCTCTTCCGCCTGTTTGCGCTCCGTTATGTTAAGCGCCACGCAGACTACTCCCTGCACCGTATTGTCCATGCCGTGCATGAGGGAAGCGGACAATAACACCGGAATGAGCCGACCGTCCCTGGCCCGGTATGTGGTTTCGAGATTGTTTACATAGCCCCTGGAAATAATGTCGGCAAACTCATTGCTGTCTGAAATCGTATTTCCGACTAACCATGTTGACGACAGAATAGTGCTGAGCTGACTCCCTATCAGCTCCTGTTCTTCATAACCGAGAAGGGCCAGCGTCGCCCTGTTGATACGCTCTATGACGCCGTCCGGCTTTGTAACCACCAGCGAGTCATTCATGGAGCGGATGATGTTGTCCGTATATTCATGGGCGGCGATGATCTTTTCCTGGGAGAGGCGCAGTGTCTCCGTCATCATATTGAAAGAGCTGCCGAGACGCTCCAGCTCGTCGCCGGTCCTGATGTCCGCCCGTGCGGTCAGATCACCCGCGGCGACCATCTGGGTGGTGACGTCGAGGATTGAAATGGGTCTGGTCAGCCTGCGGGCGAACAGGAGGGCCACCCCGACCCCGGCGATGATGCAGAGGAGGGCGAGAAAGGTAGTGCGAAGATACATGCTGCGGATGTCGGCGTTGAATTTTTTGAGGGAGAGGCCGATATGGATCCATCCCCAGTCTATGCCGGAGTACTGGAACGGATGAGAGTAGTGGAAAACCTCCTCGGTTGATACCTCACTTTTCAAAAATCTGCTGTTCGCGGTCCTGCGCCCGCCGCGGGACCAATCCCCTGTCAGTGAAGCCTGTTTCCACCCCTCCTTTGTTATTACCAGCGAGAAGCCGTCGTTGCGGGTCACGACCACATAGACGATTGTCGGGCTCTCCCTGACGACCCGCATGCAGTGCTCCACGACCGTGCCGAAATCCTCGGTGATGATGGCGCTTGCCGTTACCTGGTCGATGGAGGTGACCGTGCTCTTCGCCTCCGACTCCATGGCGTCGAGGATAGCCGTGCGCTGGAACGGAATAGTGGCGACGGCGAAAAGTCCCAGGGTGACAACGATGAGGGCCGATGTGATGATGGTTACCCGCAGGACAATACGCTTGGGGAGTAACTCCCTGCTTAACGATCGTCGGCTTTTACCGATGAATCCATGACGTTTCATGATTTCCTCGTCAACTTTGCCAGCAGTCTGTCCCGCTCCTGAAGAAGTTCCAGGGTCCCTTCGAGATAGGAAGGTTGAAAAGGCATGACCCTTTCGATATGGAACAGGGTGAATATCTGTTTCCCTACAGGTTTTTCATGAAGATGTAAGGCCGCATATTCTATTGATTGCCTGAACTTCTCATTGACCGTTCTGGGGATACAGGTGATATCGTCTATCAGGGATTTCGATTCAGAGAGTACGAGGAGTTGATGCCCGATCTGTGGATTCAGGGCCTTGCTGGTCTCAAAGGCTGCGCGGCTGACGATGGCAGCGTCAGCATGCCTGAAGAAGACCGCCATGATCGCCTGTGATGCGGACGTAGATTCTTTCACCTGGCGAAAGAAGGATGATCGGTCCCGTTTCCCCTCGCGCATCAAGAGGACATCGAGCCAGATGTGGCTTATCTCCTGCTTTTTGGCCGAGGGGAGATTGATCGTTTTCCCCTGAAGATCGGTGATGGTTCCGATTCCGCTGTCCCTGCGAGCGATCAGCAGGAAATTTCGCCCTTTTCCCACATTGCTTGACGCGACCACCGACGGTATTATTCCGGTCTCGTTACGAATTTTCAGATAATCGAGGGGCGTGAGTGAAACTATGGACAGTTCCCCCCTTTTGAGCGCCGTAATAAGGTCGGCGTTATCCCGGAAGATGACGGTCTGCGGTGCCGCCTTTACCCCCATGGCGAGGCTCAGTTCCCTTGTCCAGAGCTCCATGGCGGCATGGGCGTCACGCGGGTCTATATCGGAAAGAATGCGAGTAGAAAAGCCAACACGGACGAACTTTGGGAGAACTTCCGTCAACTCCGCGCCGGTGAGCGACTCTGCCGCAAGGGAGGCCGGCGGGAGCAGCAGGATAGCGCATAGCATAATGTAATATAACAAAGGTCTTGCTGTTCTCATTAGCGAATTCCTCAGTGTCTTCCGGCGATCAGGTTTTTCTGCCTGGAGTGCTCGGCGTAAAGCGCATCAGTCCCCTTCATGTTGCCCGGAGCGAACGGGACAAGTTTCCTCACTTTGAAAAGCATGAGGAGTTGTTTGCCTTCCGGGGTCTGGTGGAGGGTCAGGAAGGCCTGTCTGAGCTTCTCTTTGGTCTCCTCGGAAAGCCTGCGGTCCACGGCGATGATTCCCTGGGAAAGTTTCCCTCTCCGGGAGATAACCTTGAGCTCACTGCTTATCTGCGGGTTCAGCTCGGCAGTCAGGTCAAAAACCTGCCTGGTCACGACACATGCGTCGGCCTGGCGGAAAAAGACAGGGAAGACCGCTTTCGCCGCCGTCCGGGTTTCTTTTACCGATGAGAAGTATGTGTCGAGCCCCTTGCTCCCTTCCTCCATCAGCAGGTTTTCGAGCCATGCCGTATACATGTCGAGGCACCTGGGGTTCCTTGACGGCATGACGATGGTCCGGCCCCTCAAGTCCCGAATGGTGCGGATGCGGCTGTCTTTTCGGACGAGGAGGAGCAGTTCCGTTTCAGTTCCGTTGTCCGATGCGGTGATAAGGAGAGGGTCGATGGGGATCTGTTTCTTCAATTCAATGTACTCTTCCACCGGCGTCGCAAGGACATCGATTTTCCTGTTTTTCAGGTCCGCTGCCATTTCGGAGAGGGTATCATAGAAGCGGGTCTCCCCCTTTCCGAAATGCTGCCAGGCAACCTTTTGTATCAGGACACTGACCGCGGCCCTCATATCGGTATTGGTTACATCCTGAAATGCGCTCCCGGTGAAGCCGATCCGGAGCCTGGAGTTATCCTCTGCGTCCGCGCGGCCAACGGGGGAAATGATACAGGCAATAATCAGGTAGAAGATGACCGCAATCATGCCTTGATATTTGAGTCTATGACTGAAGTCTGGATGTGTGATTAGCGATCCCATATTCACCTTTTCCTGCTTCGGGTTCTCAGTTCATTGTATTCCTTCAGGAACGCCTCTACGGACGTCAGGTATTCAGGGCGAAACGGGACAAGCCTGCTCATGCGGAAGAGTGTCAGCAACTGTTTCCCTTCAACGTCCCGGTCAAGCGTCTCCAGGACCTCTATCAGTCTTTCCCGCTGCCGGCTGTCGCAACCCTTCCTTATACAGATTACCCCGGTCGCTACCGGCGTTGATGCCTCGATGATCTGTAAATCCTTGCGCAGCTGGGGGTTGAGCTCGGCCATGACGTCAAAGCTGCGGCGCGACAGAATGCAGGCGTCGGCCCGTTTGAAGAAAACCGGCATTACCGCCTGTGACGGGGTAACTACTTCCTTCAGGGAGGAGAAAAAACGCTCCGGTTCATGTACCCCCTGTTTCATCATCAGCATATCAAACCAGAGTCTATGAATTTCACAGTGAGAACCGCTTTGCTGCAGAAACGCTTTCCCCCTGAGGTCTCCTACCGAATGGATACCGCTATCCCTGCGGGTGATGAGTATGAATGTGTCGTACAGCTCTTCTCCACGCGCCGAGATGAAGAGCGGTTCCAGTAATCCCCGGCTTTTTAATCCTAGGTACTCATTGGAAAGAAGTATCACCAGATCGATCTTGCCTGATTTCAGTTCCTTTTCCATTTCGGAACAATTCTGGAAAATTCTTGTCTCCGCGGTCCCGTTATTATTCCTGATAACGAGATTTGACCAGAGCTTGGCGGCAGCCTGGGCGTTTTCCTTGACCCGATGGGTAAAGATGCTCGACGAATATCCGATAACGGCGGAAAAGGGCTCGCGCTCGACTCCCTTTTTGTAGCATAAGGCATGCACAGGCACAAGCGCAATGAGCAGGGCAAGCAGGATACGGATGAGGGCGGAACCGGCTTTACCGGCTCCGAACGGTTTCATGATGATAAGCTTCATCTTCTCACTATCCTTTTCTTCAAGTTTCGATGCTTCCCATAGAGCGCCTCCGTCCCCCTAAGGTATTCGGGCCGGAAGTATGCCTGGACACGGTCGGCAGCCACCGCCGCAAGCGTGTATAATCCTGCACTGATGGGCGGGCATCGTTTGATGCGGGGTCCCATGGTCAGTGATTCCTTCGTGCCGTTGCGTTGTATCTACCCCGGTGCTCCCTGATCACTTTTTCAACAGCTGCCAGATGCTCGCCCCGGAAAGGGACGAGCCGGTTGATCCTGAACAGGGTCAGGAGCTGCTTCCCCTTGGGATCGGTGTGCATCTCCAGAAGGGCCTCAAGCATCGCATCGCGCCGCTGGTTCCGGACGTCCCTCCTCACGGTGATTATTCCGGTTGCAAACCCCGGAGACTTTTCCAGGATTCTGAGGTGGCGGCCCAGCTGCGGGTTCAGTTCGGCCAACGTTTCAAACGAATTCAAGCTCGCAATGCATGCGTCCGCCTGGCCGAAAAAGACCGGCAAGATTGCCTGGGATGCCTTGGGATGGTCGATGATAGCGCTGAAAAAACCACGGGAATCCGAGGACCCCCTGCCCAGGAGCAGGATGTCCAGCCACTGAATCGGTATGGAGCCCTGCTGCCCTGATTCTATCCTCAGGCTCTTGTTGCGGAGCTGGCCCACCCGCGTTATACCTCTGTCATTACGCACCAGCAGCAGGAGCTCGTCATAGAAATTCTTTCCGTAGTCGGCGGTCAGCACCGGGAGGAGAGGGATGGTTTCACGCATTTACCCCACACTATCCATGGAGGAGTTTCTACATGGCGCCTTTAATAAGGTTCGAAACCTCCGTCCCCACCACAAAATCGAGGTTCGCCCTTGCCTCGATATTGTCGAACAGCGATTTCCGGTATTGGGCCTTCATCAGGGACTCGATCAGTTGCGCCTCGATGACGTCCTTTGTTTCAACCATCTCTTCCTGATAGGCGCGCTCGTTCAGCGCCCTGTTTTCCTCGGCGGCCGTTGCCGCGGCCTCGGAAGAGCCCTTCTGCTGCTGGGCGCTCATCATCTGGATGAAGATGTATTTCACCTGAAGGGCGATCCCTTCCTTGAGGAGATACTGCTGCTCCTTTAACCTGCCGAGCCGCGCGCGCGCCTCCCGCACCTCATTGACGGTTCTCAGGCCGTTGAAAATCGGCAGATCGATCCCTATGCCAATAGTCCAGGAGGTCTTGTTCTCATTTGTGACGATACCTCCATCATAAGGATTCTCGATGCGGGTAAAGCTGCCGAAAAGTCCCACTTTTGGCAGATGTCCACTCTTGGCTTCGTCGATCTTTGCCTCTGCGGCGGCCAGACCGGCGTCAAGAGTTGCCCAGTCCGGGTTGAACAGGTATGCCTCGCTGACCAAGTCTTTCAGGTCTGACCGGCTAGGGGTGAAAGGAAGTTCCCGCAGAGCCAGGTCGATGGGGGTGTCCCATGGGATACCCATAGAGTTGGTGAGGGCAGCTTTTGCCAGCTGTTCGTTCGCCTCAAGCGCCGTGACGGCCGAGCGGATGGCCTCCACTACTGTCTTGTTGCGCAGATAATCGGTTTTTTTCACCTTTCCGGAACCCTGGGTGTAGAGTTTTTCGGTCAGTTCGAGGGTGACCTCCATCCGCGCCAGGGTGTCCTTGCCGATGCGCAGTAGGTCCCCGGCAAGAACGGCGCCGTAATAGTAGCGGGTGATGTCATTGGTGATCTGCAGGTCAGTGCGGCGGGCCTCTTCCCTCGCAGCGCGCATCCCCTCCTTGGTCTGGCGGACCAGGGAGCTTACCTGGCCGCCGGTATAGAGCGGAAGGTTGGCGTTCAGGGTGGCGTAGAAGTTCTTCTTGTCCATCAGCTTGACATTCTGTTCGGGGATGGTGAGTTTCGGCAGGGGTAACCCTGGCGGCAAGGCAATATCCTTCTGCGGAAAAACGAAATTCGGATCATGATCCATGACTGAATATGCTGCCTTGACGCCGATCTGTGGCCAATACCCCGAAAGGGCCTGGCGGTGTTGAGCTTCGGCTATCTCCAGGCTGAAACGGGAGGCCCCCCGGGAATGGTTTTTCCCTTGGGCGATATCTATGCAATCCTTGAGTGTCAGCGCATTCAGCTGCACTCCATCAGACCCCGAGTTTTGTTCGATTACTCTGGCAAAACTCGGCGACACAGTCCCCATGAGTATCCCCAGCAAAAGAGATAAAAAAAAGACAAAACAATTTGCCTGAAGAAAAGGCCCTCTCCGGGTTTCTCTCTCTCGCATGCAATCCCCTCCGAACATTATTATTTATCCATATACTGCAATGCATCCTTAAGGGCGGCAATGACAGCAGCATATTGCGTTTCCAGCCGGTCAAAAAGTTTTTTCGCCTCTTCTATGGAGTTGGCTTTGCCTGACCGCTCCAGTTCGGCGCAGAGAGCGCCGAGACCTAATGCCCCCACGTTCATGCTGCTGGACTTCAGGGCATGGGCGGACTTGAAGACTAAAGTCCCGTCTGCCGTGCTGATCGCGGTCTTGATCGCCTCCATCAGCATTGGCGCGGAATCAAGGTAAATTGTGATAATTCGCCGGCGGGGATCAGGCCCCCCAGGCTTGCGGAATGCCAGGAAGCTACCGAGCACGCTCCACTCTATAACGCCATGTTGCAAGAAGTTCCTGCTGCCCTCTTCTGTTGTTAAAGTCATGTTGCAATCCTCTCTGTTATTACTTTTCGGAATTTTCTTAAATTACTTGAATATTGAAGTCAAGATTCTAGATAGTGTCCATCCGGAAACTCCGGATGAGACACTACTTAGTTTCCAATTCGGAAACGAGGGATTTTTCGTCCTGGCAAGGAAATCAAAGGATTGCGCGGAGGCGTACATCGGTACGCCGCACAAGC
>JBGPID010000002.1:0-34561 GCA_041484725.1 Geobacteraceae bacterium
AGAGAAAAATATCGGCCCGACCAAGTGTGGTGAATGCCACAAGAAGTAGCTAGAGAGCATCGCCTGTGCAAAAAAGAGAAAAAGGGATAACAATTACCTAGTTATCCCTTTTTCTTGGCCTGCTATAAAATTAGTAAAATATAATTATTATTTCCCCGACAATTAATATATAATTTTACCTTTGTGAAGAGTACTTCAACTTTTCATGGGAAAACCTCGACAAATTCCAGGAGAAAGCTTTGACGACTAAAAAAGGCGGTTTCTTACAATCATTATGGGATTTTTTCTGTTCCCTGAAACTTACGATTTCTCTTCTTATCTGCCTGGCGACGACATCGATCATCGGTACGGTCATTCCTCAATTTCCGAATGTGCCGCCAGAGTATATTCAGTCGCTTAGCAGCAACAAATTATTCCTATACAAAAACCTGGGTTTCTTCAATATGTATCACTCCTGGTGGTTCATTCTCCTCCTCTACCTGCTCACGGTAAACCTGATTGCCTGTTCCGTCAAGAGACTCCCGAGGGTCTGGAAGATCATCGCCGAACCGACCATGCTCATGGATGGCGGTTTGGAGAAGTCACTTTCTCTTACCCATGATTTCAAGATGCCGGGTGACAACGTAGCGCTCAGGGAAAAAATGGCGGCATTTCTCAAGAAGGAGTTTGCCTCCCCGGTGGTGACGGAGGTCGATGGCGTCTATCACCTGTTCTCCCAGAAAACCCCATACTGCCGTCTGGGGGTTTACGTCGTCCATGCAAGCATTATTATCATCTTCATCGGCGCCATGATCGGCTCTTATTTCGGATATAAAGGATTCGTGAATATTGTTGAGGGGACAAGCATATCAACTGTTTATGATCCCCGCACCGAAAAGCCGATTGATCTCGGTTTTAGCGTCAGATGCGAGAAGTTTTCCGTTTCCTTCTATGACACCGGCGCTCCCAAGGAGTTCAAGAGCATCCTGACCGTTCTGGAAAAAGGGGAACCGGTGCCGGGATATACGAATATTCCCGTTGTTGTCAATGATCCCCTTTCCTATAAGGGATTCACCTTTTACCAGTCCAGTTACGGGCCTACCGGCGAAGGGGCCGCCGCTTATTTTACCGTGCGCCGGAGAACGGGTGGAGAGCCGGTCAAAATAGCGGCCAGGCAAGGGGAGAAGGTGCAACTCCCCGACGGTGGCTACATGCAGGTATTGGAAGCCGTGCCCGATGTCAAAGCCTATATGCCGCATATGTCCGGAGCGGCTGCAAAGATCGAGACGGTTTCCGCCGGCAATGCTCCACTGCAATTTGTTGTTTTCCAGAATTATCCCGGGTTAGATGAAAAACGGGGGGGAGATCTGATCTTCACCTTTGACGGTATCAGTGAAAAATATTATACGGGGCTGCAGGTTGCCAAAGACCCCGGAGTCTGGGTCGTCTGGCTGGGATGCGCCCTGATGGTGGTCGGGATCTGTATGGCGTTTTTCCTTTCCCACAAGCGCATCTGGGTCAGGGTCACGCATGAACGGGTCACTATTGGCGGGAGTGCGAGCAAAAACCCGGCAGGCTTCCAGCTCGTTTTCGATGCACTGGTGGGGAAACTGAAAAAATTATAAGAAGCGCACAGCGTACAGTTGAATAGTGTAAAGTGAATAGTATACAGAAAACTACTAATCACTAACTATTAAATCACCAACCACTTATCGCAATACGGAGGTTATTTTGATATCCAGTTCCATGCTGTTCAATATAACAACCCTTTCATACCTGGTATCAATGATTATCTTTTTCGCCTTTCTGGCGACGAAGAACAGGGTCGTGGGCCTTTTCGCCAGCTGTGCGGCCTATTTCGGCTTTATCGTCCAGACCACGGCCATCATCCTGCGCTGGAAAGAGTCTTACGCCCTCGGTCACGGCCATGCACCCCTCTCCAACCTGTACGAGTCGGTTGTCTTCTTCTCCTGGACGATCATTCTCATCTACGGGTTGATCGAACTAAAATACAAGTACCGCATTATCGGGGCATTCGTCGTCCCGTTCGCCTTCCTCGGCATGTCCTGGGCGCAACTCCGCCTGGATAGCGGTATTGAGCCGCTGGTACCGGCCCTGCAGAGCAACTGGCTCCTCTACCACGTTATTACCTGCTTCCTCGGCTATGCCGCATTTGCCGTGGCCTGCGGCATTTCCATCATGTATATGATCAAGGCGAAACATGAGGAGTCAGCCGGGAATTCCCCGGCAGGGGGGATTCTTGCCTCGTTCCCCCCCTGCAAGGTGCTGGATGACCTGAATTACAGGGCTATCATGATAGGTTTCCCCCTGTTGACACTGGGAATAGTCACCGGCGCGGCCTGGGCCAACTATGCCTGGGGGACCTACTGGAGCTGGGACCCGAAAGAGACCTGGTCCCTGATCGTCTGGTTCGTCTACGCGGCCTTTCTCCATGCCCGCATCACCCGCGGCTGGGTCGGGAAAAGGGCCGCCATTCTATCGATAGTCGGATTTGCCGCCACCATTTTCTGCTATCTGGGTGTCAATCTGTTCCTGTCCGGTCTGCACAGTTATGGCAGGTAGCACTCTGCCCTCTCCGGAAGCCCGGTAGCGACAACCGGCTAAAGTCTGTATCTCATCACGTTTGTAAGGCAGAAGAGCCGGGTATTCCCCCGGCTTTTCCATGTACTGGATCACATGGCCGAGACAGCCAAGGTTTCCATCATCATACCGGTCAAACCGGGCGGACGCGTGAGCGCCCTTGCCGGAGTGCGGGAGGCAGGTTATCCCGCCGACTCCCTGGAGGTGCTGGTGGCGGAAGGGCGGCAGCCGAGCCGCCAGCGCAATCTGGCGGCTGCCGCCGCCAGAGGGGATATCCTCTATTTCCTCGATGACGACTCACAGGTTTCTCCGGGATTCCTCCGGAGAGCGCTGGCACACTACGGGGAGCCGGGTGTGGTCGCGGTCGGCGGCCCTTCCCTGACTCCCGATGCGGACAGCTCCCTGCAGCACTCCTTTTCCATGGCGTTCGCCTCCGTTTTCGGCGGCGGCGGGGTGCGTAACCGCTATCGGCAGACAGGAGGAGTTCGCCTGACCTGTGATCGGGAGCTGATCCTATGCAACTTAAGTTTCCGCAGGGAGCGTTTTCTCGCCTGCGGCGGCTTCGACGAGCGCCTCTATCCCAACGAGGAGAATGAGTTACTGGAGCGGATCAGTCGGGAGGGGGGGCGGTTTATCCATGATCCCGGCCTGGCGGTTTACCGGAGTCAGCGAAAAACGCTCGCGGCGTTCTGTCGGCAGCTCTTCAGCTACGGCAGGGGAAGGGGCGAGCAGACTCTCTTAAGTGGTGTCGTCAAGCCGATCACCTTTGTCCCCTCCCTGTTTCTCCTCTACCTGCTTCTTCTGCCTCTGATGCACAAGGCTGTTTACTATCTACCCCTTTTATGCTACCTAATATCGACCGTTATTATAACCGTTTTCGCGGGGGTCAGGAGCGGCCGCTTCCGTTCCGCTCTCCTTTTGCCCGTTATTTTCCCTCTTTTTCACCTCTGTTACGGTTTCGGGATGATCAGGGGGCTATGTTCATGCAGATGGAAGCAGGTCCCTCCACCGACGGGCGAGGTGGCCATCCGCCGGGTGAAGGAATTCGGCGGAACTTGGAACGGGGAGTAGGGAGTGAGGAGTGGAGAATAAAGGTCGGAGAATATGGCATCCGGGCTTTCCCGATCCCTGACCCCTGACCCCCGATCGACAGAAAGAGGTTGCATGGATCTCAGCATTGTCGTACCGATTTATAACGAAGAAGAAAACATTCCTGCTCTCCATGCCGGCATATTTGCCGCGCTGGTAGATCTCCCGCTGGAGTATGAAGTCATCCTGGTCGACGACGGCTCCATCGACAACTCGTTCCATCTCATGAAGAAAATTGCCCGGGAAGACCGCAGGGTCAAGGTGATCCGCTTCCGCCGCAATTTCGGTCAGACCGCAGCCATGGCCGCCGGTTTCGATGCGGCAAGCGGCAGGATCGTGGTGCCTATGGATGGCGACCTGCAGAACGACCCGGCCGATATTCCCCGCCTGCTGAAAATGATCGGGGATGGGTATGACGTGGTTTCCGGATGGCGCCGGGAGCGGCAGGACACCCTGATCAGCCGGAGGTTCCCGTCGATGCTGGCAAATTTCCTCATCTCCAGGATGACCGGCGTGCATTTACACGACTACGGCTGCACACTGAAGGCTTACCGGCGTGAGGTGCTGGAAGGGATCAACCTTTACGGCGAGATGCACCGGTTTGTCCCGGCCCTGGCGTCGCAGGTCGGCGCAAGAGTCGCCGAAATAGAGGTGGCGCATTATCCCCGCAGGTTCGGCAGGAGCAAGTACGGCATCTCCCGGACCATGCGGGTCATCCTCGACCTTATGACGGTCAAGTTTCTCCTCTCATACTCCACCAAGCCGATCCAGCTGTTCGGCAAATTGGGGGTCTATACCCTGGCCGCGGCTATTCTCAGCGGCGCCACGACTCTCTATATGAAGCTCTTCGAGCATATGAGCATGAACCGCAATCCGCTCCTCATCCTCACCGCCTTCCTCCTCTTCATGGGGGTCCAGTTTATCGTCCTCGGGCTCCTTGCCGAGGTGAACGCCCGCACCTATTACGAAGCCCAGGGAAAACCGATCTATGTGGTGAGGGAAACGGTCAATGTGGGGGACCGGGGACCGGGGAGCGGGGAGCAGAGGCGGTAAGAGGCGGGATCATGAAAATGCTGCATGGTTTGATTCGTCATTATCGAAACAAGAGATCATCGATGACTAGTTTCCTCCCGGGTCCCGGGTCCCTGGTCACGGGGATGCTCCGCATCCTTATGCTCGCCCCCACCCCCTTCTTTGCCGACCGGGGGTGCCATGTCCGGATCTACGAGGAGGCACGGACGCTGATCGCCCTCGGCCACGAGGTGCTGATCGTGACCTACCACCTGGGGCGCGACATGGAGGGGATACCGACTGTCCGCATCGGGCATATTCCCTGGTACAGAAAGCTCGCGGCAGGTCCTTCCTGGCACAAACCGTATCTGGACATACTCCTCTTTTTTAAGGCGCTCTCCGCTGCACGGGGATTCCGCCCGGACGTCATCCACGCCCACCTCCACGAAGGGGCGTTTGTCGGTCTGTTCCTGAAAAAACACCTCCGTGTCCCTCTTGTTTTTGATTGCCAGGGGAGCCTGACCACCGAGATGATCGACCACGGTTTTATCAACAAAGGCTCGCTCCCGTACCGGTTCTTCCTTTATCTGGAGAAGATAGTCAACAACGGTTCCGATTTCATTGTCACCAGTTCCTTCAAGGGGGCGGCTGATCTGACAGGGTCGTGGAATCTCCCCGCCTTCAGGGTGGAAGGGGTAATAGATGGGGTTGATACCGGCGTATTCAGGCCTTTACCGGGAAATGTGGCGAGGAGGGCCCTTAAAATCGATGATGATCGTCCTACAGTTGTTTTCCTGGGGGTCCTTAACAGCTACCAGGGGATTGATCTTCTGCTGGAGGCGGTGAGTATATTGAAAGAACGGGGGAGTGCCCCCCGCTTCCTGATCATGGGTTTTCCTGAAAAAAAATACCGGGAGAGGGCAGAGTCCCTTGGAATTGCCGACCTGATCACCTTCACCGGCAGGATCGATTACTCCCATACGCCGCTTTATCTCTGCGCCGGAGACATCGCCGTCTCGCCGAAGATTTCCCTCACGGAAGCAAACGGCAAACTCCTGAATTACATGGCCTGCGGACTTCCCACGGTGGTCTTCGACAACCCCGTAAATCGAGAGATACTGGGTGATGCGGGGATTTATGCGCGTCAGGGCGATGCGGCCGATTTTGCGAAGAGTATCGAAGAAATTCTGGGTGATCGCAAGGGAAGAGAGGAACTCTCCATCAGGGTCAGGGAAAAGGCGGTGCGGGATCATTCCTGGCATGCGCGGGGGGAACAACTCGTGGAGATATATCGGAAGATTATAAAATCCCCTTGTCATTGACCGTTGCTTGATATATTACAAATATAAACAGGAGTTCATATGAAAAAGGCGCTTATCACGGGAATAACGGGGCAGGACGGCTCTTACCTGGCAGAACTGCTGCTGAAGAAGGGTTACGAAGTCCACGGCGTAATCCGCCGTTCTTCGTCCTTCAATACGGGGAGGATCAATCATATCTACCAGGACCCGCATGAGACGGGGGTCCGCCTCTTCCTCCATTACGGCGATCTCAATGACGCCAGCTCCATCAACAAGGTGCTGCGAGATGTGCGTCCGGACGAGATTTACAATCTCGGCGCCCAGAGCCATGTCAGGGTGTCGTTCGACGTTCCTGAATATACCGGCGAGATCGATGCCCTGGGCGTGGTCAGGATCCTGGAGGGGATCAGGGAGACGGAACTGAACACCAGGTTCTACCAGGCCTCCTCTTCGGAGCTGTACGGCAAGGTCGTGGAAACGCCCCAGAAGGAGACCACCCCCTTCTATCCCCGCTCTCCCTACGCCTGCGCCAAGGCCTATGCCTATTACATCACTGTCAACTATCGGGAAAGCTACAACCTCTTTGCCTGCAACGGCATTTTGTTCAATCATGAATCGCCGCGGCGCGGCGAAACGTTCGTGACGCGAAAGATCACCCGCGCCGCCGCCCGGATCAAGCTGGGGATGCAGTCCTGCCTTTATCTCGGCAATCTGGAGGCAAAACGCGACTGGGGATTTGCCGGTGACTATGTCGAGGCCATGTGGCTAATGCTGCAGCATGCGGAGCCCGACGATTACGTGGTGGCGACCGGCGAGACCCATTCGGTGCGAGAATTCGCCGATAAGGTCTTTGAGCGCCTCGGCATGCCCCTGGAATGGCGGGGTAACGGTGTCCACGAAAAGGGGATCGACAGCGTAACTGGCAATATCGTTATCGAAGTAGACCCGAAATATTTCCGCCCCGCCGAGGTAGATCTTTTGCTCGGAGATCCTTCCAAGGCGAAGCGGAATCTGGGGTGGGAGCCTAAGGTGGGGTTTGACGCCCTGGTGGAGATGATGGTGGATGAGGACTTGGCTGAAGCAGAACGGGAGAAGCGGGCCAATGGATAAGAACGCAAAAATATACGTCGCCGGCCACCGCGGTCTGGTCGGTTCGGCTATTGTTCGCCGCCTCCAGGCTGATGGGCATAACAATCTCCTCCTAGCCACGAGCAAAGAGCTTGATCTCAGAAAACAGCTCGCCGTCTCTGACTTTTTTGAGAAGGAAAGGCCCGATTACGTTTTTGTCGCTGCGGCAAAAGTAGGCGGGATAGCTGCAAACAGCAGCTTCCCGGCAGAGTTCATCCATGACAACCTGATGATCCAGAACAATGTCATCCACAATGCCTGGCAGAGCGGCGTGCGCCGTCTCCTCTTCCTGGGGAGCACCTGCATTTATCCAAGGCTCGCCCTTCAGCCGCTGAAAGAGGAGTATCTCCTGACCGGACCGCTGGAGCAGACCAACGAGCCGTACGCTATTGCCAAGATCGCCGGCATAACCATGTGCCGCTCCTACAACCGTCAGTACGGGACCGGTTTCCTCGCCGCCATGCCGACCAACCTGTACGGCCCCAATGACAACTTTGACTTGGAGAACTCACATGTCCTGCCGGCGCTGCTGCGTAAGTTTCATGAAGCGAAGGTGGCAGGGAAAGGGACAGCAACAATTTGGGGCTCGGGAGAGCCGTTCCGGGAGTTTCTCCACGTGGACGATCTTGCAGATGCCTGTCTGTTTCTCTTGAACCTCCCTGACGATGTATACTTCTCACTTCTTACCTCTCACTTCTCACCTGCCTTAATAAACATTGGAACCGGCGAGGAGGTGACCATCCGGGAACTGGCGCTTCTCATAAAGCAAGTCGTCGGCTTCACGGGAGATTTGATCTTCGATAGTTCCAAGCCGGACGGCACACCGCGCAAGCTCTGTGACGCGACGCGGATTCACGCCCTCGGCTGGCGGCACCGGATCGGTCTGGCGGAGGGGCTTAAGGAGACATACCGCTGGTATTTGGAAAATATAATCGGTCGATTGAGGATGCAGTGAAAAAAGCGCTGATAACCGGTATCGCCGGACAGGATGGCTCTTATCTGGCGGAACTCCTTCTTGCCAAAGGTTACGAAGTACATGGCATTGTCCGTCGTATTGCCATCGAAGATACCGAGCACAAGCTAAAAAACCTGCGCTATATACTCGATCGGCTCCATCTCCATGTCGCGTCGCTCGACAATGTCCTTTCCATGATAAAGATTGTCAAGGATATACAACCGGACGAATGCTACCACCTGGCCGCTTCGAGTTTTGTCAGCTATACCTTTGAAGACGAAATATCAATTCTAAACAATAACGTGAACAGCACCCATTACCTGCTTGCGGCGATCAGGGAGTTCGCTCCGCATTGCCGGGTTTATTTTGCCGGAACCAGTGAAATGTTCGGCAATGTCGACCATTCACCGCAGGATGAGAACACACCTTTCAACCCGCGCTCCATCTACGGTATTTCCAAAGTGGCCAGCTATTACCTGGTAAAAAACTACCGTCAGCAGTACGGGATGTTTGCCTGTTCCGGCATCCTCTACAACCATGAATCGCCCCGGCGCGGCTATGAGTTCGTCACGCGCAAGATCGTCTCTTCCGCCGTTAAGATCAAGCTTGGCCTCCAGGATACCCTGATCCTCGGCAACCTGGATGCATACCGCGACTGGGGGTATGCGCCCGACTATGTACATGCCATGTGGCTCATGCTCCAGGCGGATCATCCAGACGACTATGTGGTCGCCAGCGGCGAGACGCACACCGTCCGGGAGTTCGTCGCGGCGGTCTTTTCAAAGCTTGGCCTGTGCTATGAAAAGCACGTAAAGGTGGACCCGAGTTTCTTCCGTCCGGCGGAGAAGGTCCGGCTGTGCGGCAATCCGGCGAAAGCTGTGGAACGGCTGGGCTGGCAGAGAACCAAGTCTTTTCAGGGGTTAGTGGATGAGATGGTGGAAAGCGAATTGAACTTATATAATGCTGCGGCGGGTATGAAAATGGGGAACAATGAATAGTCAACCATCACATAGGTTGGTCATCGAGGCGGGGCGGACCGAGCTTCACTACTGGAAGGACCTCTGGCGCTTCCGGGAGCTTTTGTATTTTCTTTCCTGGCGCGACATTCTCGTACGTTACAAGCAGACCGTAATCGGCGTGGCCTGGAGCGTAATCAGGCCGGTTCTGACCATGATCGTCTTTACCGTGATTTTCGGCAAGCTGGCCAAGTTTCCGTCCGGGAATGCCCCCTATGCGATCCTGGTCTATGCTGCCATGCTGCCCTGGCAATTCTTCGCCAACGCCCTCTCCGAGAGCAGCAACTCGCTTATCTCGAACGCCAACATGATTTCCAAGGTTTACTTCCCGCGTCTCATCGTGCCGGGGAGCGCGGTGATCGTCAGTCTGGTGGATTTTCTGATCTCCTTTGTGGTCCTGGTGGTCCTGATGGCCTGGTATCAGTTCATGCCGAGCTGGCGGATCGTCATGGTGCCCCTGTTTCTTGTCATGGCGCTCCTTGCCTCCCTCGGTTTCAGCCTCTGGTTGTCAGCACTGAACGTCAAATACCGCGATTTCCGCTATATCGTGCCGTTCATCGTCCAGTTCGGCCTCTACGTCTCGCCGGTCGGCTTCTCCAGCAACGTGGTGCCGGAGAAGTGGCGGCTCCTCTATTCCCTCAACCCGATGGTCGGGGTCATCGACGGCTTCCGCTGGGCGATCCTCGGGGGCGAGGCACAGATCTACTGGCCCGGCTTCCTTCTTTCCCTGTCGTTGACGCTGCTGGTGCTCTATGGAGGGATAAGGTATTTCAGGAAAACGGAGCGTATTTTCGCGGATATCATTTAGAGACGGCAATGGTGAATGGTGAAGGTATATAAATGAGTGATACAGTAATAAAAGTTGAAAACCTTGGGAAGAAATACCTGATAAGCCACCTGGCGGACAAACGCGAGCAACTGTTCAGTCGCCTGCTGGTGAACAAGGCGAAGACAGCCGGATCGAAGGTCATGGATATGTTCCGCAGCGCCGGCGGTGGTGGCGGTGGCGAACATACCACCGAGGAATTCTGGGCTCTGAAAGATGTTTCATTCGAGATAAAACAGGGGGACCGGGTCGGCATAATCGGCCGCAACGGCGCCGGCAAATCGACGCTATTGAAGGTCCTCTCCCGAATCACCGAGCCGACCAAAGGACGGATCACCATTGACGGCCGTGTGGCGAGCCTATTGGAGGTTGGGACCGGGTTTCATTCGGAACTGACCGGCCGGGAAAATATCTATCTGAACGGCGCGATCCTGGGAATGAGCAGGGAGGAGATTCGAAGAAAATTTGACGAGATCGTTGCCTTTGCCGAGGTGGAGCAGTTCCTTGACACCCCGGTCAAGCGTTACTCCTCGGGGATGTATGTGCGGCTTGCATTTGCCGTGGCCGCGCACCTGGAGCCGGAGATTTTGATCGTCGATGAGGTGCTGGCGGTCGGGGATGCCCAGTTCCAGAAAAAGTGTCTCGGGAAGATGGAAGAGGTTTCGACCAGTGAGGGGCGAACCGTCTTATTTGTAAGCCATCAAATGGGTGCGATTGCACAACTTTGCAATAAAGCTTTACTCCTCGATAAAGGAGAATTAATCCATAGCGGGGCTGTGAACGAAGTCGTTAACCATTACATGAACGAATCATCAAGAAATCTGAAAGGTTATGAAATTGAAGGATCTTTACCAGACAAGGAAATAGTTATTCTAAAGGCACAAACATTTGATGCTGAAGGTAATATCGCAGTTAATTTTGCCCATAATCAAGAGATTAAAATCATTATTACTTACAAGGTAAATAAATGGGTAAATGGTTCAGCAATACGGGTTGCAGTCAGGGATTCAAAGAGAAATGTGTTTACGACCGATACAGAAGAGACTGAGACATTTGCTCAGCATAGCCCGAAACAGGGAGAACTGTGTGCCAGTGTCGTTATACCTGCGGGGCTGTTGCGACCCGAGCATTACTTTTTTACCCTTTCGGCATATCTTCCCAATCAGGTAACTTTCAATCTGGTGCGGGACGCACTCTCTATTACTGTTTATGATGGCGGGTCCAAGTATGCAGCGAGTGAATGGCATGATTATGGTTGTGTATTCGTTGATTGTAAATGGTCTGTAGAAAACGTTTCGTAATCCCAATAACAATCATTCTATGTGTAGATCGCATTAACGAGCAGTTTCGCGGCGTCATCGAACAGGGGCGAAGCGGTTGATAATATCTCTCGGAGGCATATAATGCATTTGGTTCATCGGAAAACCTGCAGGGTCTGCGGCTCCAGTGCGCTCACCAAAGTCATTGACCTGGGAGAGCAGTTTCTGCAGGGCTCGTTCGTGAAACCTGGGAAGGAACTCCCGCCGATGCGCAAGATACCGGCAACATTGCTCCGCTGCGACCCCACCAGGGACGAGCACGCCTGCGGCCTGTTGCAGATGGAGCATACGGTCCCGCCGGAAGTCCTTTACTCGGCCTACTGGTACCGTTCCGGCACCAACGATACCATGCGCCGCCATCTGCGCGGCATAGTCGAGGAAGCGACTGCCATACTCGACAAGCAAACGGCGCGGGTCCTCGACATCGGTTGTAATGACGGGACGCTCTTGGGCAATTACCCGGAAACCTTTGAAAAGTATGGCGTCGACCCTTCCGACGTGACTCAGGAGATTCAACCTCCGGTTACGGTGGTGCAGGACATCTTCCCCTCAAACGAATTATTGGCCCGCTTGCAGGGAAAGCAGCTCGACATCGTCACCTCCATAGCAATGTTTTACGACCTGGAAGACCCGATCTCCTTTACCAAGGGAATCAGGGACATCCTCTCCCCTGAAGGGATCTGGATTTTCGAGATGTCGTACATGCCGACCATGCTCAAGATGACCTCTTACGATACCATCTGCCATGAGCACCTGGAGTACTACAGCCTGGCGACCATCGAGTATATCCTGAAGCAGGCGGGAATAAAGATATTCAACGTCGCGCTCAACGTGATCAACGGCGGCAGCATCCGCTGCTTCGCCACCCATGCGGGCAACTTTGTCTACAAAAAAGACGAGTTCGTGCAGAACATTCAGGCGCTGCACCAGGAGGAATTCGATCTCGAACTCGATACCGACAAGCCGTACAAGAACTTCCAGGACCGCGTCAACGTCCATAAGGAAGAACTCCTTGCCTTGCTCAAGAAACTGAGAAAAGAGGGAAAACGGATACACATCTACGGAGCTTCGACCAAGGGCAATACTATCCTGCAATGGTGCGGCATCGATAACCGGATAATCGACTATGCGGCGGAGCGTAACCCCGACAAATATGGCGCCCGCACTCTCGGCACCGACATTCCTATAATCAGCGAAGCGGAATCGCGGGCTATGAATCCCGATTACTACCTGGTTCTCCCATGGCACTTCAAGGAAGAATTTGTTGAGCGGGAAAAGGAGACACTGGGAAAAGGGATTGGGTTGATTTTCCCTTTGCCGGTTATAGAAATTGTAAAAAATTAGGGGTGATTACGTGAACAAATATATGCATAAAATCAGGCAAATACTGTTATATGCCGGTCTGTTAAGAGTTAACGATACCCCTGATTTTTTACTCTCGAAATGTAAATTTCTTAAAACGCGGCAAGAAGTTGAAGAATGCAGCGTGTTTTTAAAACATAACGGATTTATTTCTCATATTTGTTCAGGTAAGGATTGGGATCTTGCCCATATAATCCCTGAAATCGGTGACGGTAATTTTCTCGATATGGGGAGCTCTGATTCCTATATTCTGAAAAATATTGCCCTCAAAAAGATTCGCGGGGAGTTGTACGGGATAGACCTGTGTGAGCCGGTTGTACCAGTAGAGGGGGTAAAATACATTGTTGGCGACCTGATGGATACAAAGCTTCCGGATAGATTCTTCAAAAACATAACCTGTCTTTCAGTCATCGAACATGAGGTTGATTACGATAAATTTGCCAGAGAAGTTTCACGACTGCTTGTAGATGGAGGCAAACTGTTTGTCACGTTTGATTACTGGAATCCGAAAATAGTTTCGCCAATTAAATTGTATGGATTGGAATGGAACCTGCTTGACGAACAGGCATTGAAGCAGTTTATTTCCATATGTGATGAGAACAGCCTGACCCTGATACAGGATATGGATTGGACATTAGGAAAACCCGTAATTCGAGAAGGCTATCATTCACCTCATCCAGATGTTAGCTACACCTTCGGGTTGGTTGTTCTTGAGAAAAGATCAGGGAATAGGTCTATTAATGACTAAAGCATTGATTTTCGGCGCCAACGGCCAGGACGGCCATTACCTGCATGAGCTGTGCAGGCTCAAAGGAATCGAGCCGGTCGGCGTGTCGCGCACCGGCGACTGGGTGCGGGGCGACGTGGCCCGTTACGACCAGGTGGCGCAGTTGATCAGAGAGCATCAACCTGCCTATGTGTCCCACGTCGCCGCCAACTCGACTACCCGGCATGATGCCCTGTTCGAGAACCACGAAACCATCTCCACCGGCACCCTCAATATCCTCGAGGCGGTAAAGCGACATAGTCCCGCCACCAAAGTGTTCATTACCGGCAGCGGGTTACAATTCAAAAATACCGGCAGACCTATTTCGGAGAAGGATGAATTCGAGGCGAACAGCCCTTACTCGGTGGCGCGGATTCAATCGGTGTATGCGGCACGTTATTACCGTTCGCTGGGGATTCGCGCCTATGTGGGCTATCTTTTCCACCACGAAAGTCCATACCGAAAACCGAACCATGTCAGCAAGATGATTGCCCTGGCTGTCCAGCGGATCGCCGCAGGCAGCGCAGAAATCATCGAGCTGGGTGATATCTCCGTGGCCAAGGAGTGGACCTTCGCCGGTGACGTAGCGGAAGCGATCATGATGCTGGTGGAGCAGGATGACGAATTTGAAGCGGCCATAGGTTCGGGCAAGGCCTATTCCATCGAGGAGTGGCTTGACTGTTGCTTCACCCTGGTCGGGAAGGATTGGCGGGACCATGTGCGGCTCAAGGAAGAGTTTCGAGCGGAGTACCCGGTGCTCTTGTCCGATCCGGCGACCATAAGAAGTATAGGTTGGCAGCCAAAAACGGATATCAGCGCGTTGGCGTTGATGATGTTAGAGGCGCAGTGAATGAATACTCAGGTCTGCATTTTTTTCCCAAGCCCACATTTAGCCTATTCTCCAACGACAATACATTTGTATTTGGAGCTCAAGAAGCACTTTGACGTGAAAATAATTGCTCCTTATCCCTCGAAATTTAACAACAGAGAACTGCCTAATTTCAATGTATCCTATTTTAGTGATCAGCCATCAGGAATCGTAACGAAAATAAAGGCGCTTTGTCTGTTTTTATTTTATAGGTTAATTCAATGTAAAATAGACGGTAAATTTGTTTATTCTTATTCGGTGCTAAAAAATATTTTAAGATATAATCATATATTTAAGAAAGAATCGTCAATTAATAAAGAGCAGCTTATAATTGCAGTAGATATGCTGTTTTTGAAAGTAGCCACTAGGTATTATAATAAAGTTCATTTTGTTTCCCTTGAGATTGAAGATGAATTCTTACCTGTATTGAAAACAATTCCTGACGAGAAGATTGAATCAGTGATTATTCAAAGCGATGAACGTTTCCAATATATCTTCGGTAATAGGAGAATAAAGTGTTTCTTAATACAAAATTCTCCACCATTTATCCCATCAAAATTTAGAAAGATAAATAGATTTGATAAACTCATCTTTAATGGAACAGGAACAAGGATTTTTGGCATAATTGATTTCATTGAATTTTTAAGCCATTACAAAGGTCTCTACAAAGGTATTGTAAAAGGCAATATAGTGGACGATGTGCGGGTTGAGATAAAGGAAAAATATGAAAGTCTCATTGATGCAGGGGTCTTAACCATAGATGAAGCCTACACGGAACATTCTGAAATAGTTGATTATATTTCTTCGTTTGAAATTGGCATTTGTTTCTATAATATTGATTCTATTCCGATAAACAAGTTTAATTATTACTCTGCACCATCTGGCAAAATGTTCAATTACCTGGCAGCTGGCGTTCCTGTAATTGGATCTGATCTTCCAGGATTAAGAATTATTGCGGAATATAAATGTGGTGTGCTAATTAAAGATACTTCTCCAATGCAAATCAGGAATGCAGTAGAAGAAATCCGGAATAATTACCAAGTATATAGAAATAATTGTGCTATTGCAGCCGCAAAGTTCAGTTTTGATACGATGGTTAAGCCATTCATAAGCTATTTGACAAACAATAAAAATAATGCATAAGAGATATGGTAATAAGTCATTGGAGTAACCGGTTAGCTCCACTCCCATAATCAGAGTTTGGTCGTAGCCAAAGTATCAACAAAATATCCAAATAGAGTCCATGAAAAAAACCGCGATATTCACCACTTCGGCGGCCAACTACTTTGCCTATTCCAGGACGCTCCTCCGTTCCGTCAAAGATGTTCATGGAGACGTCGACCGCTTTTTTCTGCTTGCCGACGAGGTCGCAGACATTACGCCGTTTCTCGACCCGGATACCTTTGAGGCGGTGACAGTCGATAAAATCGGTATCCCCGATTATCGAAAGATGGCGTTTGTATATAACCTGGTTGAATTCAACACGGCGGTAAAGCCATTTTTCATTCAGCACCTTTTCGCCAGGGGATACGAAAAAGTCATCTACCTCGACCCGGACATCATGGTCCTGGACCGACTGGATGCTGCCTTGGAGGCATTAAACGAACATTCAATCGTGGTCACTCCTCACCAACTGGCTCCTCTGGGCAATATTGATGGTTTCAAGCCGGATATGGCCTGGGAAACAGCCGCGCTCGGAACCGGCATCTTCAATCTTGGATTCATTGCCGTCGCTAACACCGACGAGGGGAGGGCTTTTGTCGACTGGTGGTTGAACCGGTGCCATTATTTCTGTTTTGTCGAAGCAGCTACCGGCCTGTTCGTCGATCAGAAATGGGTGAATCTGGCTCCCTGTTACTTCAAATCGCTGCATATCCTGCGGCATAAAGGGTACAACATGGCGGTCTGGAACCTCCACGAACGGCGCCTCGTCGATGGTAAAGTCAATGGTGAGGTCCCGCTGGTCTTCTATCATTTCAGCTCCTTTGATATCGATGACGAGGTGACAATTTCGAAGCATAAGCCAAAAATCACCATTGCAGAGCATGAAGAATTGCGGGATTTGTTTGCCCGCTACCGGCGGAAACTTTTTCAGAACGGATATAATGATTCTGTCAAAATACCCTACGGCTTCGGCTGTTACAAGGACGGAACAAAGATAGGGGCATTGGCGAGAAAAATGTTTGTTCATGTTTATAACTCGGCCATCGACCCCTTCACTGTACCGGGCAGACGAATTTTTGCGGTAATCCGCGCCGAATATAACAGGGATGGTTCTAGGCAGCAGGGTAACGATGGGAAACTGGAAGCATTTACCAAATATCTCCTCCGGATGTCGTTAATGCTGTTCGGTGAATCGTTTTACTGTCTACTGATTGACTCGCTAGGTAAAATGATCAATATGCGAAATCACAAGTTCCTGTTGAAATGATGCATAGGAAACAATGATGAAGACTCCCGTGCTTTTTCTCATATTCAACCGTCCAGATACGACGGCGCGGGTCTTCGAGGCCATCCGTAACGCCCGTCCCGCGCGGTTTTACGTGGCGGCGGACGGCCCGCGCGAGGGGCGACCGACCGAGGCGGAACAATGCCGGGCGACACGCGAGATCGCTACGGCCATCGACTGGGAGTGCGAACTCCACACACTCTCCCGGGAACAGAACCTCGGCTGCCGGGACGCTGTCAGCAGCGCGATCTCCTGGTTTTTTCAGCAGGAGGATGAAGGGATCATTCTCGAGGACGATTGCCTCCCCCATCCCTCCTTTTTCCCTTTCTGCGAGCTGATGCTCGACCGCTACCGGGACGACGAGCGGGTGATGATGATCGGCGGTACGAACTACTTGCTGAATCAAACCGAGATTACGGAAAGCTACTGCTTTTCCCGCTACTTCCCCATCTGGGGGTGGGCATCGTGGCGGCGGGCGTGGAGTAATTATGATCTCACCATGGATGATTGGCCGCGCCTCAAGGTGGAAGGCGCCTTGAAATCCTTCTATTCTCAGCGGTTCATGCAACGGTATGTTTCAAACATGTTCGACGGCGCCCGGGCCGGACGCCTCGCTACGTGGGACATCCAGTGGTTTTATTCCTGTCTGTTCAACAACGCGCTCTGTATTATTCCGCGGGTAAATCTGGTTTCCAATATCGGTTTGGTCGGCACTCACACATCGGGAGACACCGCAAACAATTCATTCCCAGTATTTGATCTCCAGACTGAGCATTTGGTACATCCCACTAAAGTTTATCCGAATTTTCGGTATGACGGGGGATTTTTCTCTAAGAAATTGAAAACGGGAGTCGTCGGCCTGGCGCGCAAGGTTTATTTTGCCGCCAGAAAGAGATGCAGGAATGCAGTCCATTCTCTATCCGGGCGGGGAAAATGACAGCCGCTAAAACCGTGCATTTTGTCTATGCGACCCCCTATTCCCTGATCGACAAGATTGCCATGCGTCTTGTCAGAAGGAAGCTGAGTCATCCCGCATGGGATGAGTATAACTGGCCTTCCCCGATAAAGGCGCCCCTTTCCATATCGTACCATGTTGCCAAGGCGCTCTCCAGTCGGTATCGGCTGAAGCTCTACCATCTGAAGGAAAGGCTTGCACTGGTACCGGAGGAAGGGGACATACTCCTCGGCCATCTCTGGACCGACCCTGAATCGGTTGTCCAGAGAGCTCTGGATGACGGGAGATTTGCGAAAAAATTTCTTATCGGCCCCTATAACCACGACCCGCGACAGGTGGGATGGATGCGTGAAGCCATCCAGAAGAGCGATGCCTTCTATGCCATCTGCGGCGACTACTGGATGGAGACATTCGACCGCTCCCCTTTTCCCGACCTGAAGGAGAAGGTGATACATCTGAACATGGCGATAGATATGGCGGACTATCCTTACATAAAGAAGAAATTCAGCAAGCCCGGCGAGCGCTCTTTCTTCTATATCGGCCGCTATGGCAGTTTCGACGACGAGAAAGGAGTGCGCCTTCTTGAAAACCTGGCGGCCATGGTCCCGGGGTTCCGGGGGGGGTACATCTGTCCTGACGGGGAAATCAAAGGGTGGCATCGTATATCACGTCCCACGAGCCTGACGCGGGGTTTCATGGAGAGAATTGCCGCCGGTTATGATATCTTCATCAATATGAGCCGGGCAGACGCCCAGGCGACGACGGTGCTGGAGGCAATGAGCTGGGGGTTCCCGGTGGCATGCACCCGGGAAACCGGCTATACTGATGACGCTCTCTTTCATCTGGACCTGGAAAATGAAGCGCATAACCTGGATACGATCAAACAAATCCAGGAGATGTCCAGCCGCGACCTTGAGACCATGGTCGATGTCAACAGGAAGGCGCTGTCGGCGAAATACAGTTGGAATACTTTTATCGAACAACTTGTAACTGGTCTTGAAAAATGAAAGGGCAATCATGAGCGAGAAGGCTGTGCTGGAGAGGATACTCATTACGAGGGAAAAGTTCTACGTGGTTGAGTCTGAGATACGGTTTCATGAGCATCTCCGGCGTTATGCTGCAATCCGTCGTTTCTGTTATGGGAAGGTCCTCGATTTTGCCTCGGGCTGCGGCTACGGGTCGTTTCTCCTTTCCGTGAACCCCGATGTGGAAAGGGTGGTCGGCATCGACAAGGACAGCGAAGCAATAAACTGGGCCGGCAACGAATATAAGACCGATAAAACGGAATTCAGGTGCCGGGACATCGAAGAGGTGTGTGAAAAGTTCGATACACTCGTCAGCCTTGAAGCGATCGAGCATTTTGCGGATATTTCCCTCATTCCCCGTCTTGCCAAAAGATGTGGAATCGATAATCTGATCATATCCTTTCCGAATAAAAAATCGACCCATTTCAACCGGTATCATGTGCATGATTTCACCGCTCAGGATATCCTGAACCTGATGTGCGACTACATCTGTTATCATGAATTCACCATGGGGGATGTGCAGTTTCTCCTCTTTACCAGTAAACCGGAGAAGGCTCCGGCTCATATTTACAAAAACCTCCTAGACCTGAAATAAATGGCAACGGGGAGCCGGGATAAATAATTTGCGGTGCAAGATTTGTTCAGCGGAATCTGTGACATACTCACGGGCGAAAATCCTGAATCGGCATGAAATCGGGTATTTCAGGTGCCCAGCCTGCGGTTTTGTTCAGACCGAAGAGCCGTACTGGCTTGCCGAGGCTTACGCAGACGCCATCACTCATGCCGACGTGGGGCTTGTCCAGAGAAACCTGCGGCGGGCGCCGATCGTTGCTGCGCTTATCGGCGCCTTTTTTCGCGCCGACGGGAAATTCATCGACTACGGCGGTGGCTACGGTCTGCTTGTGCGTCTGATGCGGGATGCGGGCTTCGACTTTTATCGATCCGACCGGCACTGCGCCAACCTTCTCGCGCGGGGGTTCGAGGCGGAGCCGGATGGGGAGGGGGGGTACGAACTCCTCACCGCCATGGAACTCTTCGAGCACCTGGCTGACCCGTTCGGGGAGATCGAACGGATGCTCAGCTACTCACGCTCCATCTTCTTCACTACCCTGCTCCTTCCGGAACCGGCGCCCCGGCCGGGGGAGTGGTGGTACTATGTACTCGATCAGGGACAGCACATCTCCTTCTATACGCGGAAATCGCTGGAGGTCATCGCGGAGCGGTTCGGTCTCGCCCTCGTCACTGACGGGGTGTCGCGGCACCTCCTGACGGAGCGTCGCATCTCCCGTCTGCTCTTCAATGCAGTATCGAAATACAAGGCGGCGATGCTGCTGGCGCCGCTATTCCGCCGGAAGTCGCTTGTTCCGGCTGACTACCAAAAGGTCACCGGCAGGTCCTTTACCGGAAGTGACGTATGATTATCGGGCTCAACGCCATCACCTTCGTCCCCGGCAGAATTGGCGGCATGGAGACCTATATCAGGAACCTCGTGGACCGTCTCCAGCGGCTTGATACTGCGAACAGTTACCTGCTTCTGTGCGACCGGCGCTTTGCCGGTGAATTTCCCATCGGGGGGGACAATCTCAGGGTGCGGTATATTGACTATGCCCGGCCGTCCCTGAACTGGTTCATGCGCGGAGTGTTCAGAAATACGCTCAACGTGGATATTCTCAAGCGGGAAATGCGGGGAATTGAGGTGGATATCATCCACCACCCGTTCACCGTGGTGACCCCCCTAGGGACGGGCATCCCCGCTGTTCTGACCTTCTGGGACATGCAGCACGAGTTTTTCCCCGAGTTCTTTAGCTGCCTTGAACTGCGCAAAAGAAGGCGGATCTATCCGGCATCCGTTAGGGAAGCTGAGCGCGTTATCGTGAGTTCCAAGTTTACCGGCGATTGCCTGGTCGAACGTTACGGTATCAAGGCGGATAAGATTGATGTGATTCCAACAGGGCATGGTCCCGAGTATCGGGTGATCGATGATCTGGAGGGGCTGCAGAGCGTCAGGACGAAGTACGGGCTTGACCGTCCATTCCTCTTCTATCCGGCCGCTACCTGGCCCCACAAGAATCACAAAAACCTCCTGGCCGCCCTCAGAATCCTCAAGGAATTGTACGGGTTCGAGGGGGAGCTCCTCCTCACCGGCATTGCTATGCAGTCCCATGGCGAGATCATGGCGGAGGTCGGGCGGTTGGGACTGTCGGGGAGCGTCAGGCTTCTCGGATATCTTCCCGCCGGGGAACTCCCCAGGATTTACAATCTTGCCCGGATGCTCGTCTTCCCGTCGTTCTTCGAGGGGTTCGGCATTCCGCTCGTGGAGGCGATGGCGTGCGGCTGTCCGGTGGTCTGTTCGAATATGACTTCTCTCCACGAGGTTGCCGGTGACGCAGGGCTGCTTTTCGATCCCCGTATACCGGAACAGATTGCGGAGACGGTCTGGTCGGTCTGGACCGATGAGGCGAAGCGGAGGGAGATGCAGGGGAGGGGGCTTGCCCGCGCCCGCCTCTTCACCTGGGACGAAACGGCGCGGAAGACCATCGAAGTCTACCGGAAGACGGGGAGCGGCACGGTATGACCTTTTCGATAATAACCCCCACCTTCAACAGCCGGGAATTCCTCGAAGAAACCCTACAAAGTGTTCTCTCCCAGGAAGGGGCGGATTTTGAATACATAATCGTCGATGGCGGCTCAACCGACGGCACGGTTGATGTGATAAAAAGCCATGCCGCTGAGGATAGCCGTATGCGCTGGATCTCCGGACCTGACGACGGCATTTCCGACGCATTTAACAAGGGGATTGCCCTTGCCCGGGGTGAGATCATCGGCATCGTCAATTCCGACGATACCTATATGCCAGGGGCGCTTGCGGCAGTTGCCGAGGCCTACCGCGCCCATCCCAAATGCGATGTCTTTCACGGCGACATGCTGCGGCTGCAGGGGGACCGGGTGCTGTTCCTGCTCAAACCGTCTGATGTGCAACGCCACATCTGGCACGAGATGCCGCTCAACCACCCGGCCACGTTTGTGACCGCTCGTGCCTACGCGAAAGTCGGCGGGTTTGACAAGGCTTTCAGGGTGGCAATGGATTACGACCTGATACTCCGCCTTTACAAGAGCGGCTGCTGCTTCCATTACATCGAACAGCCGCTGGCTGCCATGCGTTACGGCGGGGCGAGCGACGCGAAGCGCCTGGATGGGCTGCGGGAGGTCCGGGCCATCGTTATTCGGGAAGGGTATCCGTCGGGTAAGGCCTGGTTCTGGTTCGGGTACAAGGTGACTATCAGCACTATCAAGAATATCCTCAGGAGCCTCGGACTATTTTCACTGATGCGCCTGCATCCGAAGTTTCGAAAAGTCTGAATCCACTATGAAAATATTGTTGATCACAAAAACAAGGGAATCACTGACCGGCGCCGGCACCTACGAGGGAATCCTCTTGCGCGAGCTCGCCAAGAGGCACCAGGCAAAGGTCTACGAGTCGGAGAAGGACCTGGATGGGGAGTGGGACATCGCCCACTGCTCCGACCTGAAACACCTGCCGCTCGGGGTGGCGCGCAGGCTCCGCTGTCCCCTGGTGGTGGACGCCCACGATTATTACTGGATACATTACTACCATTTTTTCTGCCTCGATTTCCCACTGCGTTTTCTGCTTCAGAAATATCGCAAGATAAAGTATCATTTTTTATTCAGGCATATCGACGGGATGATCCTGCACGGCAGGTTCATGTACGACATTTTCGAGCACCCGAACAAATACCTGAATTTATATTTCGGGCTTGATTACAGCGGGATCGAAGGGAGGCCCTGGGAAGAGCGGGACGATCTGGTCCTGTTCGTGGGGGGTGATTTTTTCAGAAAAGGTATCCCCCGGCTGCTTCGGGCGCTCCCCCTGGTGCTCCGGCAGGTGCCGACCGCCCATCTCAAAGTGATCGGCCGGGACTACTGGTATGCCCGGTGGCTGGCCCGGTTCCTGAGCCGGGGTCTGCCGGTGGATTTCGCCTACGGCATTCCGCGTGGCGAAGTATTCCGGGAATACGGCCGGGCGAAGGCGCTTGTCCTCCCGTCGGAGATCGAGGCCCTCTCCCTGGTATCGGCGGAGGCGACCATGGCGGGGGCACCGCCGATCCTCGCGGATGTGGGGGGGATGCCGGAGGTGGTGGAGGACGGGAAGACCGGCTTTATCTTCCCGCTTGACGACACGGAACTGCTGGCGAACCTGATCGTCCGCTGTCTGACGGACCGGGAGCTGTCAGAACGGCTGGTGCGCAACGGCCGTGAGTTTTTCGGTGCGTTCACCATCGATCGGATGATGGACCGTCTTGATGACATTTACCGGGATGTCCTTGCCAGGAGTGCCGGCAGAAACAGACAGGATTCGATCTTGACTGATGAGGTTATTTAAATGACAGAACGGCAGAAGGATATGGCAACGCTGGCGGGGCTGCTTGGGGTCCTGGCACTCTTTTTCTCGCATATCCTGTTTACCCATAAGGTGATCCGCGCGCCGGACATCCTCAACGAGTATTACTGGACGGCCTTTGGCTGGTCGCATGCGAATTTTCTCGATTTTTTCCGTTTTAATCTCCATGCCGACTGGAGCATTTACGGCAACAGCGGCAATACCCTGCTGGGGGGTGAAGTCGGCACGCAGTTCGTCCGTCTGGCGAACTTGGTATACTACTTCTTACCACTCCCCTCCGCGGTTGCCTGGTTCATCGTGCTCCACTTCTTCTTCGGTGCGGTCGGGCTCTACTGCTATTGCCGGCTTATCGGCCTCGGCAGGCTTCCGGCGATTCTCGCCGGGCTGATTTTTGCGCTTGCCCCGGAGAACGCCTCCCTGATCAACGCCGGCCATGTCCTGAAAATAGCCACCATCAGCGTCGCGCCGTGGGCATTTTACTTTTTCGAACAGGGCTTCCGGACCCGGCGGGTGATCTTCTTCCTCACCACCGGAATGGTGCTGGCGTTCCAGTTTTTCTACACGCACTGGCAGATTGCCTACTATACCTGTTTAGGAGTAGGTGTGTACGGTCTTATCCGCTCCATCGGCATCCTGGTGGCGGAACGGCAAGCGGTGCAGAAGAATCTTTTTCGGCTGGTTGGGCTTAACCTGGTGACGATGTGCTTTTTCCTCTCCACCGTTGCCATTTCCCTGGCGCCGCTGGCCAAGTGGGCAGAGGATACCAATCGAGGTTTGCAGAGCGGCGCCAACCAGGGGAAGGGCGGCCTGGAGCGGGACGAGGCCATGTCCTGGTCTATGCCGCCGGAAGAGCTGGCAGGTTTTGTCATCCCCGGCTTCTTCGGCTTTTCCCGGCAGGAGGCGGGGGAAAATCCGGATAACATCGGCGCATACTACTGGGGCAGGATGAATTTCTCCCAGACCACGAGCTACCTGGGGCTCCTGCCCTGGCTGCTCCTGCCGCTGCCGCTCATATTCCGCCGCGACAGGTATACCTGGATCGCCCTGGCTGCCGTGGCCGGCGGAATCATTTTTTCCATGGGTAAATATACGTTCATCTACCAGCTCCTGTTCGATTATTTCCCTGGCATCAACCGCTTCCGCGTGCCGAAGATGATCATGTTCCTGCCGGTGATGGGGCTGGCCATACTTGCCGCCCGGGGACTGGATCTGCTCCTGGATGTCGAGACGAGAAAAAGTCCAAAGTTCCTGAAATACTGCGTCGCCATCATGGCGCTGCCGGTCCTTCTGGCAATACTTGTGGGAGCCGAAGCGGTGGGCAAATCGTACTGGCTGGATGTCTTCAACGGGATTTTCTCTCAACCTACCCGATATCAACAGGGGGAAGTGCTCGTTCTGCAGCGCTGGAACAACCTGGTTGCGGAGACCGGGATTGCCGCAATCCTGGCGGCGGCATATGCGGCCGTCATGTTCGCATTCAACCGTTCCTGGATTGCCGTGAAAGCGATCCCCTTTGTCCTGATGGCACTCTTTATTGCCGATGTGGGGAGGGTCGATGCAAAGTTCATGTTCCTTGTGGATGTGCCGCACACCTCCAAAGGGGTCAAGACGCCGGTCATCGAATTTCTCGCACGGGAATCTAAACAGTACCGGGTACTCCCAATGAACACCGATCCAAGTGTCTACTCGAGCCAGCAGATCCCGACGATGTTTGTCTCCATGCCGGTCCAGCAGGTGCGCTGGCAGAATTATCTCGATGCATTCTCCTTTGTCTCGGCCATGCCGGACATTATGAACGTCAAATACCTGGTGATCGGCAGCGTCCAGTACGAACAGGAAAAGGCCCAGTACGGGGAGAAGTTCGTGCCGGTTTTCCGTTCGCCCGATGGGACCCAACTGGTGCTGGAGAACCGGAACGTCCTTCCCAAGGCATGGCTGGTCCCCTCCGCAGTACAGATGAACGATCCTGCCCGGATGATGCCAGTTTTGCAGAACTCCTCCTTCAATCCGCGGACGGTCGCCCTGGTGGAATCCCCTCCGCCATTCGCCATGGCAGATCCTGACAGAGCGGTGCCGCTGCCGATTCAGGGGGTCTCGGTAACCAGATACGAAGGGACCCGGATAACCGTCTCCGCAGCTTCGCCGGTCAATTCCCTCCTGCTGCTCGGCGAAAAGTATTACCCGGGGTGGAAAGCCAAAGTTGACGGGAAGCCGGCCGAGATCGTGCCGGTCGACCATATCCTGCGCGGTGTTTACCTCACTCCCGGCAGCCACAAAGTCGAGTTCGTCTTCGATCCGCTTCCCTTCAAGATCGGCAAGTGGTTGACCCTGGCTTCGTTTGCCTTTTATGCGCTGTTTCTGGGAAGGGAGTGGTGGGTGAGAAGGATGAAGGATGAAGAGCTTATCTCCAGCGAATGACGTCTTAAGTCTTATTTGGGATGCGAGGAGCACGGTGTGATGAGCGAGGAGACAATCGATGAGATTAAAGCGTACGACCTGCGTGTCATCCAGCTTGCTCAAGGCTACCGCTTTTCCCTGGACCCGCTGCTGCTCTGCGACTTTGCCGGGGTAGTGGAGGGGGGGAGGGTGATCGACCTGGGCGCCGGCACCGGCATCATCCCCCTGCTCATGGCCCGGCGGTGCGGTTCAGCGCAGATAGTAGGGGTGGAGATGCAGGAGGAAATGGCAACGCTGGCCGGGCACAATGTCGTTCTGAACGGGCTTACCGGCCGGGTAGAGATCATCTGCTGCGACATCCTTTCCCTCCGAAAGCGCTTTCCCGCCTCATCCTTCGATCTGGTCGTCGCCAATCCCCCCTATCGCAAACAGGGGACCGGCAGGATAAGCCCGAAGTGCGGCAGGGACAGGGCGCGTCACGAGACCACCGCGACCCTCGCCGATTTCCTGGAGACGGCCAAATACCTGGCAAGTCCCACCGGGACGATCGCCTTCATCTACCACCCGGTTCGCCTTGTCGAGTTCTGCTCTGCGGCCGCTGGCCTGAAGCTCGCGCTGCTGAGGCTGCGGATGGTCCACGGGAATTCCGGGGCCGCTGCCCGGATGGTGCTTCTGGAACTGGCCAAGGGGAAGAGGGGGGAGCTGGAAGTCCTGCCGCCGCTCTTCGTCTACGGAGCGGACGGGGAGTACAGCGCGGAAGCGAAGAGGGTCCTCAGCGGCCCGGTTTGTCAGGGGGAGTGGAGAAGGTCCGGTTCTCCTGCTCCAGAACGCGAATGAAGGTAGTGCGCTTGGTAAGTTCCTTCAGCGCCAGGGCGCCGACATAAGTGCAGGCGGAGCGCACCCCGCCGAGGATCTCCCTGACGGTTTCCACGATCGGCCCGCGATAGGGGACCTCAACCGTCTTCCCCTCCGTGGCCCGGTATTCGGCCACTCCGCCGGCGTGTTTAGTCATTGCCGTTTCCGAGCTCATGCCGTAGAACTGTTTGTACCGCATCCCGCCACGCTCCACAAGCTTTCCGCCACTCTCGTCGTGGCCGGAAAACATGCCGCCGATCATGACAAAATCGGCGCCGCCGCCGAAGGCCTTGGCCACATCGCCGGGGCAGGTGCAGCCGCCGTCGGAGATGATCCTCCCGCCCAGGCCGTGGGCGGCATCGGCGCACTCGATGACCGCCGACAGCTGGGGGTAACCAACCCCTGCCTTGACCCTGGTGGTACAGACCGAACCGGACCCGATCCCCACCTTGACGATATCCGCGCCCGACAGGAGCAGTTCTTCCACCATTTCGCCGGTAACGACATTGCCGGCGACGATGGTCTTGTCGCTAAAGGCGGAGCGCACCTTGCGTACGAACTCCACGAATGCCTGGGCGTAGCCGTTGGCGACGTCGATACAGATGAATTCCAGGAGCGGGTGGTTCGCCAGGATCTTCCCCAGCCTGGCGAAGTCGTCTCTGGTCGTACCGGTGCTGACCATGATCCGGGCATAGATCCCCTCATCGCGGCCTTTCAGGAACTCGTCCCACGCCTCCTGGCCGTAGTGCTTGTGGATGGCGGTCAGCATGTTGTGGCCGGCCAGCACATCCGCCACCGCAAAGGTGCCGACGGTATCCATGTTGGACGCAATGATCGGCACGCCGGTCCAAGCCCTGCGGCTGTGGAGAAACGTAAAGGTCCTGTCCAGTGCCACCTGGGAGCGACTCTTCAGGTTCGACCGCTTCGGCCTGATCAGCACATCCTTGAAGCCGAGTTTCAGATCGGTATCCACGTGCATAGATAACCCCTCGGAAAGATCGTTGTGTATCGCAGATTACTATTGTGGATGGAGTGGAGCAAGGTGTCAAGCCATTTGGGGAGGTCCTGCCTAAATTGAGACTGGCAACGCCTCGCAGGGGGATAGAAGAAGCTACCTTGTTGATATTACAAAACAGGGAATAACCTGGCAGACCTCATAGCCGCTTCCTCCGCCGATTATCAGGGAATAACTTATTGACACGTTCCATCTTTCGGATTAATGTTCGCTAAATCAGAGTGTGTCCGATTTCCAAACCGGAGGGGTCGCATGTCCGAGCATCTTTCCTCCCCCCCTTCATCCAAGTTCCATTATCGTCACAGATACACCGAAACTGCCCAGTTAAAAATGTTTCAAGCTTCTTGAATGAATGGTTTTTGATCATTTGGGGAACAGCCGGGTCAGGCTTGCATTGCTGCATTTCAGATTGTGAATCGAATGAAAGAAAAGAAGAACCGGAGAGAATATGAAGACGGTTTACAGCTCCGCAAACATCTCGCTCGTAGGCGTATACCAGAGCATCCTGGAAGGACACGGGATCAGGTGCCGGATCAGTAACGAATATCTCTCCGCAGGTATGGGTGAACTGCCCCCCATTGAATGCTGGCCCCAACTGTGCGTTGACGATGATGACTTTTTGGAGGCGAAACGCATTGTAGAAGAGGCGTTTTCGGTAAAGGAGATGACCGCCTGGAAGTGTGACCCATGCGGTGAGGAAATAGAGGGACAATTCACTGAATGCTGGAAATGCGGGAAAGGTCGTCCTTCTGCAGATTAGGCCGCAAGAAGGGAGGACAATATTTATGATTTGTACACCGTTGAGACCAGACCTTCTGCTCTACCTGTAAAATCAGGCCCGGTTATTTTCTTCAAAAATTGGAGGAACTTATGAAACAGAAAATTTCGTTTCATTTCATCGGAAATGCCGCGGCCATGGCTATATTGGCTTTCGTTCTTATTCTTCCGAAAACGGGTCAGGCGGACTTTCTCTTGCCAAACACAATCCGGGAAAACGTTGAGGTCATTTCAACCTTCGACTCAAAACAGGTCGTAACACCGACAGAGAAAGCCAAATATGCGGAACAGCAACAAGTCTATACAAACTTGATCGGCAATGCACTGGAACCTGAAGGAAACGGTGGGGTTTACGAAGGGAAAATCCTTAAAGTGAAAAAGGTATTCCCGATTTTTCGTGTTTATACAAAAAAGGGAGATCCTAAAACAGGACGCAACAACCGGTTTGGAGGGTGGTGGACTCATGTTCCGCCCGGGAAAGGAATTTCAAAAGCAGACTATAGGCGTCGCTACGAAATCTGTGAAAGCTTCAACCGTGATCTCGACCGGGTCGTGCAATGCTGGATATACCCGGGTGCGTTGTTGTTGGTTGGACCGGGGCAGAGTGTGAGTGAGGATACATGCGGGAAACCGGGTGAGAGCTATGCTTCCGATTCCGGGAAGGATAATCTCCAGATATATATTCTTGAAATGTTCAATCACAATTTCCTGAGCCGGAATGGGCAGACCCCTTTAAAGGATTTAGAACTATATATCGGTTGCCCCGCGGAATCCGATGACCGCTCATTTGACTGGTATTCCGAGGGAAGGCCCCTTTAAATGAAAATTAAGGTTATGTCCCCTTTTTTCTAGTCAGGCCACCCGCCGCTCCCGTTCGGCAACTTTGAAAGGAAATCTATGGAAAGAAAGATCGCAGGCATTGCGTTGTTTAACGGTGTCGAAGTCCTCGATTTTTGTGGTCCATTTGAAGTCTTCTCCGTTACACGCCTCAATGAGGATAAACGACTGGAAGAGCCATCACCATTTGAAGTACTTTTAGTCGCAGAGAAGAGTGAACCTATCGTGACCAATGGGAACATGAAAGTAATTCCTGATTACACTTTTGACAGTTGCCCAAAGTTAGACATTCTTTGTGTTCCTGGTGGGTGGGGTACTCGCAAAGAACTGAAGAACCCTGCAATGCTTGATTGGTTACGCACTCGTGCCTTCGAGGTCGAAGTGCTCTCGTCTGTTTGTACCGGATCGATGCTTCTGGGATTTGCCGGCTTGCTCAACGGGCATCACGCAACAACTCACTGGCGTTCACTTGACTGGATGCGCGAGTCATTTCCATCTGTATCAGTTGAGTATGATAAGCATGTGGTGGAGGATGGCGCCCTGTTTACCTCGGCAGGTATTTCCGCGGGCATTGACATGGCTCTGAAAGTGGTTGCCCGTTATTGCGGGGAGTCAATTGCCCGAGCGACAGCCAGGCATATGGAGTACCCATTCCCTGACAATAATGCACGCAGGATTTAGCACAGGGTGGAACCATACCGACTGGTGCTGAGTTCGCGTCACTCCCGGCAAAACCTTCGACCGCTCGCCGATAAAAAGACAAAATCATAATGTTACCGTAAATCCGCAACGATTTTGTGCGGGCAAAGGAGTCACACATGATGAATACAGACGATACTATCGGTCGTAACGACCCTTTTGACTTGAGTCGCTTCACTGGGGCGCAGGAAAGGATCTATGGCGCTGTTCTTACGGAGTTGAGATGCGGGCAGAAGCGGACTCACTGGATGTGGTTCATTTTCCCGCAGATTGATGGATTGGGGCACAGTCCGACCGCAAAACACTATGCCATAAAAAGTATCGAAGAAGCCCGGGCATACCTTAATCACCCTGTTCTTGGACCAAGACTTATCGAATGCGCGGAAGCCGTCCTGGCGGTTGAAGGGCGATCGGTTTCAGCAATCTTCGGTTACCCTGATGACCTGAAGCTTAAATCATCGATGACACTGTTTGCATCAGTAGCGGAAGATCCTCGCTCCGTGTTTGTCCTTGTCCTCGAAAAGTATTTCCGGGGAGAGCAGGATGGCGCAACGCTCCGGCTGGTTGAGAGGCTCAAGATAAACGGGTAAAGACAACAAACAATCATAATAAAGAAGCAATAAGGTCTCCATTACAGGCTGTTGAAAAACATTATCGAGCAGAGTGCAATCTGACCGCATGAAAGGATCGGGTTATGAAGAGTCTCACGATAAAGGGAATGCTGATAGTGATGCTTGCGGTTTTACTCCAGCCGTTGAATGTAAGCGGCGATTTTTATCAGTATGAAGATGAAAACGGCGCCGTCAATTTTACTGACGACCCTGCCAAAATTCCGAAAAAATTGATGAAGAAAAAGAAGATCCGTGACGACGAAATGAGTGATCCCAACAGCTCCGTCACGCGAGTCCAGATCATAAAGAACCAGGTTCTGGTGCCGGTGAGGGTCTCCTATCAGGGAAAAGAGATACAGTCATCCTTTATCCTCGATACAGGGGCGAATAGTTGCAGCATTAGCCCCAGGCTCGCCAACAGGCTGAATATCAATCCCAAAGATGCAAACGCTTCCCTGGCGCAGGTGGTTGGTGGCGGGGTCTATCGCGTAGGCTATGTTACGCTCGACTATGTCATCGTTGGACCGACCCGTAAATACAACGTAGTTGCCAATGTTATCTCAAGCGGTGATAACAACGACGGTCTCCTGGGGATGAATTTTCTCCGGGAACTCCGCTACCATATTGATTTCGACACAAACACCATCAAGTGGGGGGACTAGCTTTCAAGGAAAGTTTATGTGCAGCGGTAATAAGGTCGATTTGTATCAAGGCAAGTTGAATGCCGGTCACTCTGTCGAATCTGTCTCCATGTGTCTGGCCAGAAGCTCCGCCAGCGCTCCGCGCAGTTCAGGATCGGCAACAGAACCGGTCTGTTCCGCTATTTTTTGCAGTTCCGCCGCGGAAAGGGACCTTGTGCAGCGCTTTACCGGTGTTGTTTCGGTTTTTACCCGTTCCGCTCTTCCCGCTTTCAGGTAGATCTCCAGCACCTGTTCCTCGCCGAGCATGGCGTTCAGTTTATCCATGATCCCTTTTTTCAGGAAGGTCAACTGCTGCATCCATGGGGCGCTGGTCACCGCCACGGTCAGGGTGCCGTCACGGAAACTCACCGGCCTGGCCCTTCCTGCAATCTGTTTACCTACGGCGGAGTCCCAGACCAGCCAGATCTTTCCCTCTTTCAGACGCTTTTCCGTCGGCGTACCGTGAAAGACGGCGGCAAGAAGATCGGTGACCCTGGCCGGCCGGGGCATTTTCGCTCTTTTGTCAGCCATTGCGTTTTCTTCTCTTGTTTATCCTTCCTCCCAGGATCTGCCCGACCACAGCGCTCCCCAGTGTCAGGGGAATAAATTTCCAGCTGTAGCCAGATTTTACCCGCAGATAAATAATTATCGGGATGGATATATGAACATAGAAATACCAGCCGAAGCTGAATTTTTCATAATTCTGACGCAGATAGCCGAGCGGCAGGTTGATTATGATGGCAATAAGAATGAGTCCCGGTAGAGCCCAGAAACTGTACATGTGTTACTCCTACAGGCATAGTATGAGTTTGCGGATTTTTTGTCAATGTGCTAGTTTCTTTAATATTTGTGTTTACCGTGGAAAATCACCAAAGTTTTAAACACAATAAAAGCATATCATACTTTTTGCATGGATTCATGATGGTTAACGACGGCGATTACGTGGCAATATTCAATTCCATCCATCGGGTGATGCAGGCGGAAAAACTGCTCAAGGAGCGGCGTCTCCCCATTCTATTGATCCCGGCCCCGCGGACCCTTAAATCCGACTGCGGTCTCGCCCTGCGCTATGCCGCTTCCGACCGGCCGCGGGTGGAGGGTGTGCTGGCAGAAGAGGGAGTGATGCCGGAAGAGATTTATCTGAAAAAAGGTGAAGGGTATGTCAGAATTTAAAATCCGGGTAAATTTTATGAACCTCAACCTGATCCTGAACCTGAACCTCCCTTATAATGGAGGTTCAGGGAAATCGCTGATTGCGGGAAGATGGCTTTTTGTCTTGACAAAAATGAAGAGGTCATTTAGATTTAATACCTTTACAAGGGGATATGTGTGTGCTCTTCCCCAAGTAACTGGGTAATATTGCTAACATACTGAAATTACAATAGAGTTTTGATGTTAGAGAATCTTTCCGATAAGCTTGATCTGATCTTCAAAAAGCTCCGCGGACAGGGGGTAATGACCGAGGATAACATCAAGGATGCCCTGCGCGAAGTGCGGCTGGTGCTTCTTGAGGCCGACGTCAATTTCAAGGTCGTCAAGGAATTCATAGAAAAAGTGCGGGAGCGGTCAATCGGTTCCCAGGTACTGCAGAGCTTAAGCCCTGGCCAGCAGGTGATAAAGATCGTCAATGACGAACTGATTGCCCTGATGGGAGGGGATGAGGACAACTCCCTCGACCTGGCGGCCAAACCGCCGGTAGCCATTATGCTGGTCGGTTTGCAAGGGTCCGGCAAGACCACCACCTGCGGCAAGCTGGCCCGCTATCTGAAGGGGGAGCGGAGACGGCCGCTGCTGGTTCCCGCCGACGTTTACCGGCCGGCGGCCATCGAGCAGTTGAAGACCCTGGGGAGTCAGCTCTCTCTGGAAGTTTTCTCCTCCCGGGCCGACCAGGACCCGGTGGATATATGCAGTCAGGCGATGAAATATGCCGGGTTGTCCGGTTTCGACACGGTCATCATTGATACAGCCGGTCGTCATCAGATCGATGACTACCTGATGAATGAACTGGTGCAGATCAAGGAAGCGGTCGAGCCCCGGGAAATCCTCTTCGTGGCGGACGCCATGACCGGCCAGGAAGCGGTCAATGTCGCGGGTGGTTTCAACGAGCGGCTCGACATCACCGGTGTGGTGCTGACCAAGCTGGATGGTGACGCCAAGGGCGGCGCCGCCCTTTCCATCAGGGCGGTCACCGGCAAACCCGTCAAGTTCGTCGGCATGGGGGAGAAGCTCGACGCCCTCGAAGTTTTCCACGCGGACCGCCTGGTGTCGCGAATTCTCGGCATGGGTGACGTCCTGACCCTGGTGGAAAAGGCCCACTCGCACTTCGACGCCAAAGAGTCCGAACGGCTCCAGCAAAAGCTCAAGAAGAGCCAATTCGATCTGGAGGATTTCAAAAACCAGCTTCAGCAGATAAAGAAGATGGGCTCCATCGAGTCGCTCATGGGGATGATCCCCGGCATGGGGAAGATGATGAAGCAGATGGAAGGGGCTCAGCCGCCGGAAAAGGAGTTGAAACGGATCGAGGCGATCATCGACTCCATGACCAGGAAAGAGCGGGCGAACCATGCTATCATAAACGGCAGTCGCCGGCTTCGCATCGCCAAGGGGAGCGGCACGACGGTTCAGGAGGTCAACCAGCTCCTGAAGCGCTTCGTTGAAGCGCAGAAGATGATGAAGCAATTGCAGAAGCTCGGGCCCAAAGGGTTGATGAGAGGGATGGGAAAGGGAATGTCACCTTTTTAAGGCTGAAGGCTGAAGGACGAAGGTTTTACCCTTTGCCTTTAGCATGGATCGGCAGGGTTTTTAATTACCATTGAAGATTAATCGGTTTCAGGCACTAATACTTTACGGCCCACAGGCCGTGACAACAGCAGGAGGAAAAGATGGCGGTAAAAATCAGACTGGCTCGCGCAGGTGCGAAAAAGAAGCCCTTTTATCAGATTGTCGTTACAGATGAGCGGAACAAAAGGGATGGAAGGTTCATTGAAAATGTCGGCACGTACGATCCCAACCAGAATCCGGCAGCAGTCAAGCTTGAAGAGGTGAAAACCCTTGAATGGCTGGGCAAGGGGGCCCAACCTACCGAAACTGTCAAGCAGATCCTGAAGAAGTCCGGTGTCTGGGAAAAGTTTGTAGCCAAGGCCGCGTAGCTCTCTAATTTTCCCGGTCCGCCGGAAATTCCACTCGCACAGAGGATACCGACATGAGACAGCTCGTAGAAACCATCGCTAAGGCGCTAGTCGATGACCCAAGCCAGGTTAGGGCCAGCGAGGAAATGGAAGAAGATACGACCGTTATCAAATTGACTGTGGCAAAAGAGGATATGGGAAGGATTATCGGCAAGGAAGGCCGGACTGCCAAGGCCATACGCACCCTGCTCAATGCGGTTTCCACCAAGGACAGCAAGAAGGCAGTCTTGAAAATAGTTGAGTGATGCCCAAAAAGAGTGAACCGGTTCTGCTGGGTAAGGTCGTTGCAACCCACGGAATCAAGGGGCAGTTACGGGTTGCGGTTTATTCGGGTGATTTTGCGACCATTCTCTCGTTAGGTTCCCTCATGCTCAAGGGGCCGGATGGCAGGATGGATACCTTGGAGGTGGCGGCTTCCACCGTCCACGGCAA
>JBGPID010000003.1:0-26403 GCA_041484725.1 Geobacteraceae bacterium
ATCCTCGAAGAGGCTAGGAAAGAGGCGTTTGCACTTCTGGAGCGCGACCCTAAGCTGGAGCGACAGCCACGGCTGAAGGAAGAGCTGGCGAAGAGGTGGGGGGGGAGGCTGGAGCTGGCGGGGATCGCTTGAAGGATCGCACCCGCCTCCCGCCTGCCAAAGTTGTACGGCGGGCAGGTCACGCCATCTTCGGCCGGCCCTCAATCGCAATATCCTCGACGTAGCGCTGCTACGCCTGCGGTTTTGCTCAATCGGCCCAGCCAAATCTGACGCAAATCCGGGCGCGATCTTTTGCGACTATTTGCGGATAAGCAATAAGTAGTGTAGGCACACCCTACCTTCGTGTAACTTCATGTCCTTCATGGAAAATTACTTTTTCAAGAATAGGAGGTTTTTCGTATGGCCGAATTCAAGAACGTAACCGTCGTAAAGGAAGCGAATGTCTATTTCAACGGCGGGGTGACGAGCCGCACGCTGCTGTTCGAGGACGGCTCGAAAAAGACCCTCGGGATTATCCAGCCGGGTGACTATACCTTCAACACCGACGCCGCAGAGCTGATGGAGATCCTCTCCGGCGAGCTGGATGTGCAGATCGCTGGTGGCGCCTGGGGGCCGGTGCAAGGGGGGGAGTCGTTCGCGATCCCCGCGAAATCGTCTTTCACCATGAAGGTCAAGACAATAACCGACTACTGCTGCTCGTTCCTCAGCTGAAAGAGAAGTGAAGATCCGGAAAGAGATGAAACAAGTCATCGGCCGTTTCGCCCCCTCCCCCACCGGGCCACTCCATCTCGGCTCCCTGGTGGCTGCTGTGGGGAGTTACCTGTTTGCCCGGCAGGCCGGCGGGCTCTGGCTGATGCGCATGGAAGACCTGGACACGCCACGGGTAATCCCCGGCATGGCGGATGACATACTCCGAACCTTGGAGGCGCTCGGATTCGTCTGGGACGGCGAGGTAGTCCGCCAAAGCAGCCGCACCGCGGCGTACGAGGCGGCCCTTGCGGAACTTGCCCGGATCGGAATGGTTTATCCCTGCGGCTGTTCCCGGGCGGAAATAGCCCGTATCGGCAGCGCCCCCCACGGCCGGGAGGACGAGCTCCGCTATCCCGGTCTCTGCCGCAACGGCCTTCCCGCCGGCAAGAGCCCCCGCGCCATCCGGGTCCGGGTCGCGGACGAGCCGGTCACCTTCATGGATGGGGTGATGGGGGAGATATCCGAAAACCTGGGAGAGAGCTGCGGCGATTTCGTGGTGAAGCGGGCGGACGGCCCCTTTGCCTACCAGCTTGCGGTGGTGGTGGATGACGCAGAGGCCGGGGTGAACCAGGTGGTGAGGGGGAGCGACCTTCTTCTCTCCACGCCGCGCCAGATCTATCTGCAGCGGCTTCTCGGCCATGTTGCTCCCGCCTATTTCCACCTCCCCCTGGTCACCGGTCCGAACGGCGCCAAGCTGAGCAAAAGGGAGAACGCGGTCTCCATAGCCTCCGGCCGGAATCTGCAGCAGGAGGGTGGAGCCCTGCTGGTCGCCGCTCTGCGCTTTCTCGGGCAGGAGCCGCCGGCCTCCCTGGCGAGGGCTTCATGCCGGGAGATACTCGCCTGGGGGGTCGCCCGCTTCGATCCGTCTGTTATTCCACGACGGCCGGCTCCGCTTGCCCTCCAGTGATTGAAGTCCTGCCTTGAGATAATGTGACAGTAAATCGCTCAGATATGGATCAAGTTGTTGTCTGGAAATTCGGTTTACCCGTGTCTGTGACTATCGGTTTTTGCGGGGGAGTTGTGCAGTGCAGGAGGGACAAATCCGGGACGTAGTTGGCCTGGATCTGTTTGTCGATGATTGACTGTCGCTCTCGTAAATGGTTGGATGCCTATTTAACCGGCTGCACCAGGGAATAGGCCATTCCTTCCCTAGGACCTAGACGGTTTCTCCGCAGGCTAGAAGAGCAAGGGGGCCTCATGCGGGTAGCCTTGGAGACGGACCCGGTGCAGGAGATAACCCCCTCAATCATATACTGTTGGATGAAAGGACTTTATGGTGATAATTCAGCAACGTCATGTACCTTGATGTCGCCCCGAAGAATATTAGCCCTTGCATAATGAACATCAACAACTTGAATAATCTTCACCGCGCCTACCTCTTCTCGTTTAAAGCTCGGAGATGCTTGTTTTTCACCAGTATATACTTTTGAGTGCCTATAGACAGGAAATTCCTGCCCTTCTTTAGCTCCCTCCGCACTTCCGATGCAGAGATATGCCACCCCGTCGCTTACGTCCAAAATCTGGCCTTTCATCATGTAGCCATGTTTTGCGGTCTCCATTGTGGCGCAGCCGGCTGTTACAATGAACAAGATTGCGAGGAACACATTTACTATAGCTGTCTTTCTCATACGTTACCTCCTCTTTGTGTTATATTTTGGATCAGGCATGCAATTCTCAGACTTTGAAATCTATGTTTTCGTTCACCCACCCCCCTTTCCTGTGAGGATATCAATCCCGAAACTTCGCATGGCACGCCGAGCATTTTCCCTCGGCTTTTTCGAAGGACTTTCCTGCCCCGGCAAGATCCCGCTTCGCTGCTTTCGCCGCGGTGATTTTCAGGTCCGCTTCGAATGCGGCAGCGATCCGGCCTATGGCCTTTTGCCCCTTGAGGTTTTTATGGGGCGTCACTTTCTTGAGTTCGGGAATTGTCGCAAGCAATTTCCTTGTCTCGGCTTTAACCACCGCAGCATCACCTTTTTGCAGAGCCTCGTTGATCTTCGCCTGCGCCTGGGCGTACGTGGCCATCAAACTATGCTGGGCGGCCATATGCTCTTCCGCGTGCATTCCGCTGTGCTCCATATGGGCGTGTACCGGAACCAGCCGAAAACCTATGAACGAAATAAGTCCGGTAATCAGAGCCGCTGCGATACTAGTTCTCATAAGGATTCTTTTCCCCTTCAATCAACAGCCTGTTTTTAGGTACAGTTTAATGTTTCATCTTCTGGATTATTCAACTCTTTACCAGTATAGCCACCTGCAATAATGTTTCAAGGCCATGGCACAAAATAAAACTGCCGCCCCCCCTCCCCGAAAAAGTATGCATCGAAGGAAACCTGGTAATTTTGATACTGACGATACTGTCAGAAAGTCCGGTCCGATCTTGCTAAAATAAAAGCAAAGGTCGCGCCAAGTCTCCAACATATCTAAATCACCGCATAACTTGTGAAAAATAGATACCGGGATTGCTTACATAGAAGAATATTCTTCGGCAGGCTGAAGAATATTCTTCTATTTTGTCTCGCCGATGAAATATGAAAAAATGCGCAAGGCTGGTATTCTTGAATAATACGGTATTGGGGTGATGGCGCTGGCTTTGAATAAAATGGCTTTGCAGTTTCTTGCAGAAAATCTCTTGAATGGGGACGGCAGATCATGGGAAAATATCTTGGTGTTAATAGGTATAGCGCAAAAATCGCAGTTCTGGTCTTTTCCATAGTTCTTGTGTCCCTGCTGCATTTCCTGATTCCGACTGAGCCCCATACCTTGCATAAGGTTCATATCATCTTGCGCAAGCTTTACTTTTTGCCTCCGGTCATGGCCGCAGCATGGTTCGGTCTGAGAGGCGCTCTCTTCACAACAATAGCCATTAGTGCACTCTTCACCAGTCACGCTATTTACGACTGGCCGGGGAACTACATGGAACAGGCCAACCAGATGGGGGAGCTGGCAAGCTTCTGGGCGGTCGGACTTATCTCCGGCTATCTGTTTGACCGTCAGCGCACGCTTTTAGTGAGCCTTGCCAGGGCCAACGAGGAAACCCTCCTTGCCCTCATCTCCGCACTCGACATGCGCGAGAAGAACACGACAGCGGGTAAGGGATTACACGCTGCTTTTGGCCGACAGGCATGGCATGCCTGAACGGGAGCGAAGAATAATAGGTATCGGTGCTCTTTTGCACGATGTGGGGAAAATCGCGGTGCCCGATCACATTCTGCTGAAACCGGCGGAACTTACCGAAGAGGAATGGGCGGAAATGCGCAGGCACCCCATGGAGGGTTACAAGCTCTTGAAGCGTATCGGGTTTCTCAAGGATGCCGCGGAGATCGTCTACGCACATCATGAGCATTTTGACGGAAACGGCTATCCACGAGGGCTTAAAGGTAATGAAATCCCTCTAGGGGGGCGCCTTTTCATGGTGGCCGATGTGTATATGACGCCATTACCTCCGACAGGCCCTACCGTTCTCCCGTGGACTACGATGAAGCGGCCAAAGAGATTTTCCGCAAGAGCGGCAGTCATTTTGACCCGGCGGTGGTTGAAACTTTCCTCGCGATAGATCGCAAGGCGTGGCTGGCAACTGCCCAGCGGTATCAAGACTCGGAGGCGTATCCCTCAACGTTGAATTGACTCTTGTATCCGGTTTCATTAATTTTGTGGACGGACCCGTTCTGCATGCTTTCCCTGCACCTGCCGTCACCTTCCCCCATTTGTAGACTTTTCTACACCGCATGAAGGATATTCCCCATACAATCAACCTGCTCATCTTACATCATTTTAAAAAACTATAAATATTTGCTAGTTATGACTATGTTGGGCGTTGGCATATTCCGTGTACATTGTCTGAATGATGCAAACCTTACGTTGATAATTCATCAAAATCCGGATCATGAAAAATAAAACAATAAATACAATCCTGATTATTCTCGTTAGCGCGATGCTGGTAAAGCTGGCTTTCTTCGTCAGACTTGGCGCAACTGCCGATAAGGTGGTGGTACTCCAAACAGCGGGCATCACCTGCGACGGCTGCGTTGTCGATATTGAAAAGGCCCTCAAGGCTAAAGGGGGGATAGTTTCGATGGAGGTCGACGTAAGTGGCGGCCGTGTGATCGTCGGCTATGACTCGAAGAAGATCAGACCCGACGAAATTGCGGCCACAATAGCCGGCTTAGGGTACCGGAACAAGGTATCGGATGTGTTGAACATCGAGCAATTCAGGGCAAAGACCGGCAGAGAGCCGGGAATCAAGATGAGGAACATAGGGTGTGCAGGCGGCTGCGGCACTCGTGAAGCAATTGGTGAGTGAGGGTGACCCATAACCCGGAAAACTGCATCTACGCCGACAGAACAATAATTCTGAAAGACGGGCGGATCGTTGTAGAGACAAGGGAGCTGGTTGCCTCAGAAATATGCGATTTGGCGTCTCTACGGGAAATGAAAGAGTTTGCAAACCTTTGGGGAAACGTATAGGTTATGCTATTGCATTTCCTGCTGGATCAATTAAACTTTTGTAAAGAAGCGGGCAAGGTAAAGGTAAAGAACGAACTTACCTTTGCCCGTGTGCCGCGAACAAATACCTTTACCTGTTTCACCGGCAGGGAGTTACCATGATGTCACGCTTTTTAACCGTGTTTGCGCTGTTTATATTGATTCTGCCGCAATCCGTCAGGGCCGGGGAGTTGCCGCAGGCCGAGGACCTTTCCCGCCTGGTCGCTAATGCCCTGGCTCAAAATCCCGAGCTGAAGGCGTCAGAAGCACGCTGGCAGATGTTCAGGAACAGGATCGCCCAGGCCAGATCATTTGATGACCCGATGCTGATGCTGAAAATCCAGAACGGCATCTTCACGGACCCATTCAACTTCAGGAAAGACCCCATGACCCAGAAGGTGATCGGGATATCCCAGCAGCTTCCCTTCTGGGGAAAGCGGGACCTGAAAGGAGAGGTAGCGGCAAAGGAGGCCGAGTCCTATAAATGGCAGGTGGAGGAGCGTAAGCTGGAGCTGCGCAGGATGGTTGCGGAAACGTACTACCAGATCTATTTCACCGACAAGTCGTTGGCGATCGTGGATAAGAACTTGAAGATCCTCGATGACTTCGTCACTATTACCGAAACAAAGTATTCCGTGGGGAAGGGGGCGCAGCAGGATGTCTTCAAGGCCCAGGTCGAGCACTCGAAGCTGCTTGATATGCGCATAACATTGGAGCAGCAAAGAAAGAGCCTTCAGGCGAGCCTAAACGCCCTCCTCTACCGTCCGGCGGAAACTCCGGTCGGCGCAATTCCCGATTTCGACATCAAACCACTCATTCAATCTCCCGAAGAACTGCGCAACATTGCATACGAAAACCGTCCAATGCTCAAGAGCCTGAACGCGCTCATCGAAAAGGGGAAGGCAGGGCATAAGCTGGCGGAGAAGGAGGTTTATCCCGATTTCAACGTCTCCTTCGAATATATGCAGCGCGAACGATTCGAGGGGAGTTCCGGCGATGACATGTACTCCCTTGGCGTAACCTTCAATCTGCCGCTGCAGAGGGAGCGGCGGCAGGCGATGGTGGTGGAATCGTCTTCCGAGATCACCATGGCAACAGAAGAGTTGAATGTCCTGAAGAACAGTATCAATTCCGGTATTTCCGACCTCCTGGCCCAGCTGGAGAGAAGGAGAAAGCTGGCCGAGCTCTACAGGACCGGCATTATTCCCCAGTCCGGGCAGTCGCTGGAGTCGGCCACCATCGGTTACCGGGTCAACAAGGTGGATTTCCTGAATTTGCTGGACAGCCGGATGACCCTTTTCAATTATGAGCGTGAACTTTACGATTCGCTGGCCGACTATCAGATGAAGAGGGCGCAGTTGGAGGCTCTTGTAGGGAAGGAACTGCCGTGAAGGGTGAAGGGTGAAGAGTCAAAATAGGAATTGAGGAGTTCAAACGCGGAATCCGGAATTCGGAACTAAAAGCGTTTCATCCAAGAGGTAAGGAATGAAAATATCCAGGAATGTCCTGATGCTACTGATTCTTCTGATCGTTGTCGGCGCTTCCGCCGGAGGGTACTACCTCTGGCGCGCAAAGGGTGCGCATGAGACGCATAAGGAAGAGCAGGCGGCGCAGGGGCCTGTCCAGTACACATGCCCAATGCACCCCTTCATCATCAAGGATAAGCCGGGGGCCTGCCCCATCTGTGGAATGACCCTGGTGCCGGTAAAGAAGACCGAAGGCGAACAGCCGAAGGGAAAAGAGGCGGAGATGCTTGGCCATGTCTCGCTCTCCCCGACCCAGATGGTAATGGCCAATGTTGCTACCACCGAAGCGAAGGCAATGCCCCTCAACAGGGAGATCAATGCGGTCGGCATCGTCCAGTACGACCAGGCGCGGCAGGCGAAGGTGACCGCTTGGGTGGCAGGGCGTATCGACCGTCTTCATGTCAATACCGTTGGTTCTTATGTTTCCAGGGGAAGACCGGTGGCCGAGATCTACTCTCCTGACCTTGTTTCCGCCCAGCAGGAGTACCTTTTGGCCTTGAAAAGCCGCGACCAGTTCAAGAACTCCCCGATCCAGTCCATCTCTCAGGGAGGTGAAGGGCTGGTGGCCTCGGCCCGGCAGAGGCTCAAGCTCATGGGAGTGAAGGACGAGCAGATAGCCGCCCTGGTAAAGTCGGGAGAGCCCAACACCCGCCTTCCCATTTACACTCCGCTCTCAGGCATTGTCATCGATAAAATCGTCCAGGTTGGACAGTATGTGAATGTAGGGGACACCCTCTTCAATATCGCCGACCTCTCCACGGTCTGGGTGGAGGTGGAGGTCTACGAAAACGAGTTCCCGAACATAAAAATCGGCCAGATGGTCGATCTTCTCTCCCAGTCGTATCCCGGCAAGACTTTCCGCGGCAGGGTGGCGTTCATCTATCCGTTCCTCGACCCTAAGACGAGAACGGTCAAGGTACGGGTGGAGATCCCGAATCCGGGCCTCAGATTGAAACCGGACATGTTCGTGAATGCGAAGGTCAAGGTCCCGTTGGGTAGTTCTATTGTTGTACCGGTATCGGCGGTAATGGATACCGGTCAGCGCCAGGTGGTCTGGGTGGAGATGAAACCGGGAATGTTCGAGCCGCGAGACGTAAAAGTCGGCGTCAGATCAGGTGACAACGTCCAGATTCTTTCGGGACTGAACGCAGGCGAGAAGGTCGCATCAAGCGGTGGGTATCTTATCGACTCCGAAGCACAGTTGAAGGGGAGCGGTGGTGGACATGAAGGGATGCCCGGAATGAAGATGGAGGAGAAAGGCGACCAGAAGCCGGCCGCACCGGCTCAGCCGGGCATTGAAGGACGTACGCCTGCTGCACCGGCACCGAAAAAGGGTGGTGGCATGGATATGAATGACATGAAGATGTAAAAAAACAGCGGCTAGCAACTAGCACTAGCGGCCAAGGTTTATAGATGATCGAAAGAATAATCGAATACTCCGCCAGAAATCGCGTCATCATCCTGATGATCTTCGGCATCATCATTGCCTGGGGACTCTGGTCGGTTTACAATACGCCGGTTGATGCCATCCCGGACCTTTCCGACAACCAGGTCATTGTCTTTACCGACTATCCCGGCCGCTCCCCCCAGGTGGTCGAGGACCAGGTCACCTACCCCCTTGCGGTCAACCTACAGGGGCTTCCCATGGTCCGGGCCGTCCGCGCCTCCTCAGCCTTCGGCTTCTCGATGATCTATGTCATTTTCGAAGACAAGGCCGATATCTATTGGGCGAGAACCCGGGTCCTGGAACGACTCAACTATGCAGCTTCTCTGCTGCCGCCCAACGTCAGGCCGACTCTCGGTCCGGACGGCACCGGCGTCGGCCATGTCTTCTGGTACACCATCGAGGGGAAGGGGTATAAACTGGAGCAACTAAGGACCCTCCAGGACTGGTTCGTCCGCTACCAGTTGAATACCGTCCAGGGGGTGGCAGAGGTGGCCTCCATCGGCGGCTTTGTCCGGGAATACCAGGTTAACATCGATCCCAACCGGCTCTTTGCCTACGACATCAAGATCAGCGACGTGGTGGACGCGGTGAAGCGCTCCAACAACGACGTGGGAGGGGGTCTGGTCGACCAGTCTGACGCTGAATTCCTCATCAGAGGGAAGGGCTATATCCATGACATCAAGGACCTGGAGGATATCGTCGTAAGCACGGATCAGCGGGGGGTCCCGGTCTATGTGAAAAATCTGGGGACCGTCCAACTCGGAGGGGCCATCCGCCGCGGGCTCCTCGACCTGAACGGCGAAGGGGAGGCAGTCGGCGGGATCGTGGTGATGCGCTACGGCGAGAATGCCAAGGATGTGATCGACAGGGTTAAAGAGAAGATCAGCGCCCTGGAGAAGGGGCTCCCCCCCGGTGTGCGGATCGTTGCCCGTTATGATCGTTCCGACCTGATCGAACGGGCAATCCATACCCTGAAACGGGCGCTGACCGAGGAGTCGATCGTCGTGTCGCTCGTGGTGCTCATCTTTCTCCTCCACTTCCAGAGCGCCCTGGTGATTGTCCTGACTCTCCCCATCGCGGTCCTCATCGCCTTCATCACCATGAAGCTTTTGGGGGTCACCTCGAACATAATGTCGCTGGGGGGGATTGCCATCGCCATCGGCGTGCTGGTGGACGCCGGGGTCATCATGGTGGAGAACTGCTACCGCCATCTCTCGGAGCTGTCGCCTGAGGAGCGGAAGGTTAAGCGGCTCGAAGTGATCATCTCTTCCGCGAAACAGGTGGGACGGGCCATCTTCTTCTCCCTCGCCATCATTGTCCTATCCTTCGTGCCCGTTTTTCTCCTGGAAGGACAGGGAGGAAAACTGTTCCGTCCCCTTGCCTTCACCAAGACTTTCTCCCTGGCCGGCTCGGCGGTCATAGCCATCACCCTTGTCCCCGTCCTCATGTACTATTTCATGCGCGGCAAGATGCCACCGGAGAGCGCCAACCCGGTCTCCACCTTCTTCATCCGCCTCTATTCACCGGTGATCCGCTGGGTCCTGAAGTGGAAGAAGACGACCATCCTTCTGAATTTTATCGCCCTAGTGGCGGCGGTCATTATCCTCTTCTTCGCCTTGGGGAGCGAGTTCATGCCCCCCCTTGACGAGGGTTCGCTCCTTTACATGCCCGTTACCCTCCCCAACGTCTCGGTGACAGAGGCGAAAAGGCTGATCCAGGTGCAGGACAAAATAATCATGGGAGTCCCCGAGGTGGAGCATGTACTCGGCAAGGTGGGGCGGGCCGAAACAGCTACCGACCCGGCGCCGGTTTCCATGTTCGAGTCGATCATCATCCTGAAGCCGAAGGAGAAATGGCGGCCGGGGGTCACCAAGGAAGACATTGTTGCGGAACTGGACGGCAAGCTGCAACAGATCGGCGTACGTAACGGTTGGACCCAGCCGATCATCAACCGGATCAACATGCTCTCCACCGGGGTCCGGACCGACCTGGGGGTGAAGATCTTCGGCAATGACCTGAATGTCCTGAAAGATCTGGCGGTCCAGGCCGAAGGGATCCTCAAGACGGTTCCGGGAGCCGCCGATGTGGTCGCCGAGCGGGTGACCGGGGGCAACTACATCGACATCGACATCGACCGGGAGGCAGCGGCCCGCTATGGGGTGCAGGTGGACGACTGCCATCAGGTGATAGAGACCGCCCTGGGCGGGACAGCGCTAACCACCTCCGTTATCGGCCGCACCCGTTTTCCTATAGAGGTGCGTTACCCTCGCGAGTTGCGGGACAGCATCCAGGCAATTCAGCGAATCCTGGTGCCGACGAAGATGGGGGCCCATGTCCCGCTGGCGCTGGTCACCAAGTTGAAGGTCTCCACCGGCGCGCCGGAGATCGCCAGCGAAGGTGGGCTTCTCCGTTCCATCGTCTTTCTCAACGTGCGGGGCCGGGACATGGGGGGCTTCGTCACCGAGGCAAAACAGGTATTGGAAAAGCAGCTGAAGCTCCCGGCCGGCTACTATGTGGCCTGGTCCGGACAATGGGAGAACCAGGTGAAGATGGAGCAGAGGATGAAGGTCCTCATTCCCTTGGGACTCCTTATCATATTCATCCTCCTCTATTTTACCTTTCACTCCGCCCTGGAAGCCTGCATGGTCATGCTTTCAGTCCCATTCGCCCTGGTGGGCGGCGTGTTCATGGTCTATGCGCTCCACTACAACCTCTCAACCGCGGTCTGGGTCGGCTTTATCGCCCTGTACGGCATCGCCGTGGAGACCGGGGTGGTGATGGTCATCTACCTGCACGAGGCCCTCGACAAGAAGCTCATAAACGGGCCATGCAACGAACAGGACATCTACGACGCCACCTTCGAGGGGGCTGTGCTGCGCTTACGTCCCAAGCTGATGACCGTGGCGGTGGCGCTGCTCGGCCTAGTGCCGATCATGTGGTCCACCGGCACCGGCGCCGACGTGATGAAGCCGATTGCCGCGCCGATGATCGGCGGTATGATCTCCTCGGCCATCCATGTCCTGATCATGACACCGGTAATATTCGTGCTGATGAAGAAGAGGGAGCTCAAGAAGGGTACGTTGAAGTATTCGGGAATGAAACATTAAGGCGATTTTTATGACTACTCATGATACAGAGAATTCTGCCAGTCATGACAACCAGTCCCTTGACCCTGTCTGCGGCATGGAGGTTGACCCTTCGGCGCCTGCCGCCACCCTGCTCCATGAAGGCACGACCTACCTCTTCTGCTGTACTCATTGTTTCGAAAAATTTAAATCATCCCCAGACAGTTATACGGGTGCTTCGGCAGCGGCACCGAAACCTTCCATTACGCACACCAGTGAGAACGGCCGCAATGCCTATCTTTTTACCTGTCCGATGCATCCGGAAATAGAGCAGGAAGGGCCGGCCTCCTGTCCGAAATGCGGAATGGCCCTGGAGCCACTGATAGCGGCCGTCCCTGCCGAGCGGATCGAGTACACCTGCCCCATGCACCCGGAAATCATTCAGGACACCCCCGGTTCCTGCCCAAAATGCGGCATGGCGCTCGAGCCCCGAACAGTGACAATGGAGGAAGGTGAAAATCCGGAACAGGTGGATATGCGGCGGCGTTTCCTCTTAAGTCTCATCCTGACTATTCCTGAATTCATTATCGCCATGGGGCACATGCTTCCGGGGCACCCCCTGGAGGCACTGGCTTCACCTCGTACCTATGGCTGGATCGAGCTGCTGCTGGCGTCGCCGGTGGTGCTCTGGGCAGGCTGGCCATTTTTTGTACGCGGCTGGCAATCCCTGGTAAATCGCAGCCTCAACATGTTCACCCTGATTAGCCTGGGAGTTGGTGTCGCCTATAGCTACAGCTTCGTGGCCACACTCTTTCCCGGCCTCTTCCCACCTTCCTTCCGCGGCAATGGCGGAGAGGTGGCCGTCTACTTCGAGGCCGCCGCCGTAATCATCACCCTGGTGCTCCTTGGCCAGATGCTCGAATTGAAGGCCCGCAGTCAGACCGGCGCTGCCATCAAGGCGCTGCTGGGGCTTGCCCCCAAGACCGCCCGGCTGATCCGGGATGACGGCACGGAAGATGATGTCCCGCTCGGCCAGGTCCACCCCGGTGACCGTCTCCGAGTGCGCCCGGGTGAGAAGATCCCGGTTGACGGCACGGTGATCGAGGGAGCGAGCAGCGTGGACGAAGCCATGATCAGCGGCGAAGCGATTCCGGTGGAAAAGGAGGCCGGCAGCCGGGTTATAGGCGCCACGGTCAATGGCATCGGCAGCCTGATAATGCGCGCAGAAAAGGTTGGTGCTGAAACATTGCTGGCGCAGATCGTCAAGATGGTCTCAGAGGCCCAGCGGAGCCGTGCCCCGATCCAGAAACTGGCCGATGTGGCAGCCGGTTGGTTCGTACCCGCGGTAATGCTGTCCGCCGTTGTCACCTTCATCACCTGGGGCATCTTCGGACCGGAACCTCGCATGGCCCACGCCCTGATCAACGCCGTGGCGGTACTGATCATCGCCTGCCCCTGTGCCCTTGGTCTGGCCACTCCCATGTCAATCATGGTCGCTACCGGCAGGGGGGCGACCATGGGTATACTGTTCAAGAACGCCGAGTCAATCGAATTGCTGCGGCAGGTTGACACCCTGGTGGTAGATAAGACCGGCACGCTCACCGAAGGTAAACCGAAATTGGTAGCGGTTGAAACCGTCGACGGATTCGATCAGCAGCAGCTTCTTCGTCTGGCGGCATGCCTGGAACGGGGAAGCGAACACCCTCTGGCCGCGGCGATTATTGCCGGAGCAGAGGAACAGGGGATCGACACAGCCGCGGTTGAGGAATTCCGATCCATTACGGGCAAAGGTGTCACAGGTCGCATTGACGGCATCGAGGTGGCTCTGGGGAATCGGCGGCTGCTTGAAAACCTGGGGATTGATGCTCCTGAGCTCCTGAAGCGGGAGGAATCGATGCAGGCCAAAGGGCAAACCGTCATGTTCGTCGCAGCAGATGGTAAACCGGTCGGTCTGCTCGGTGTTGCCGACCCTGTTAAGGAGACCACAGCGGAAGCGTTGCGTCAACTGCACGCGGAAGGAATCCGCATCGTCATGATGACGGGGGACAACCGAACCACGGCCCAGGCAGTGGCTAAACACCTCGACATTGACGACATTTTGGCGGAAGTTCTCCCGGAAGAGAAGGCCGCCAAGCTGAAAGAACTCCAGGATGAAGGGCGCTTTGTCGCCATGGCTGGTGACGGTATAAACGACGCCCCGGCACTCGCCCAGGCCCAGGTAGGCATCGCCATGGGTAGCGGAACGGACATCGCCATGGAGAGTGCCGGTGTTACCCTGGTCAAGGGGGATCTGCGCGGCATTGTTCGTGCCCGTCTTCTGAGCCAGGCCACCATGGCCAACATCAGGCAAAACCTGTTCTTTGCGTTCTTCTATAACGCCCTCGGCATTCCCCTGGCAGCCGGCGTCCTCTACCCCTTCTTCGGTATTCTGCTCAGCCCGATGATCGCCGCAGCGGCCATGAGCTTCAGTTCTGTATCTGTAATAGGCAATGCACTCCGCCTGCGTCGGGTTAAAATCTGAATGAAGCCACGGGGCTGTTAAGGAGCAGTCGCATCAACCAGAGAAAATGCTACACCTGCTGTTGAATATTCTCCAGCACCAGACCCTTAATATACAGAATAGTACACAATTTAAGTATGTTACAGCTTGGCATGATGAATGCTGACAAACTACATTAAGATCCACACCAACAAAAAGGAGACCAAACAATGAAAAAAATGACTGTACTTATCGCGGCACTTCTCGCCCTTTCGGCCCCATTAACCGCCCTTGCCGTGGATCACGAATCGATGCCGATGGATCATGGATCAATGCCGATGGACCACGGCTCGATGAAAATGGAGCATGGTTCGGGGATGATGGCCATGGGGAAACTTGCCCATGAGGAGGTAGTGGACGGGGTCAAGGCGACCTTCAACGTCATCGATATCAAGTCGAAGATGAAGGCGATGGGGATGAAGGAGACCCATCACATCATGGTGATGTTCACCGACGCCAAGAGCGGCGCCAAGCTGGGTGAAGGTGAAGTAAAACTGAAGGTCATTGGGCCGGACAAGAAGGAACAGGTGAAAGACCTCATGGGGATGGAGGGGGGCTTCGGCGCCGACTTCACCATGCCGGAAAAGGGGAAATACGGTGTGATGGCAAAGTTCAAGCTGAAGGACGGGAAGGTGAGAAGCGTCAAATTCTTGTACGTTGTGAAGTAGGGGAAATATTCCCTGAACGGATGAAAAATAAGGGGCCTGCCGATGCCGGATCGGCAGGCCCTTTTTCTTTGATGATTTCGCTTCTCCTGGAATCGTCTATTATGTTATAGATGACTGATATGACGGTATAAGGAGAGTAGCCTTGGCAAAGCGCCGCAAAAACGTCGCCAACAATAGAAAAAGGCCGCAGGGCAAAAGGCCGCTTATAACCCTACTGATAGTGGCCGTCCTGATTGCTTCCGCATTTTTCCTCCTGGAAAAGCTGAAAAGGAGCGTTCCTCCGCCGCTCCCGGAACAACCCGTTCCCGCAGAGCACCATAAAATGCCGGTGCGCAAGGGAGGCGTGGCTGTAGAGCAACAACCCTACACCTCCGCAATGGCCCCCCTTCCTCCCAGGCATCCGCGGAAGCGGGCGGCCGGGCCGGGGACCGTGGCGATCATTGTCGATGACATGGGGACCAGCATCGGGGAAGTCAATGAGCTCATGGCGATAAGGCTCCCCCTTACCTTTTCCATAATTCCCGGCCTGGCGAAGGTGAAGGGGGTGGCTCAGGCCGCTCATGCCGGGGGTTACCAGGTGATGATCCATATCCCGATGGAGCCGCAGGGGTATCCACAACAGCGCATGGAACAGAGCGGGCTGCTTCTTGCCCAGAGCGATGGAGAGATACAGAAAAGATTGAACGGCTTCCTGCAGGCGGTCCCCTATGCGAGAGGCGCCAACAACCACATGGGGTCACGCTTCACCGAGGACAGGGGGAAGATGGAGACGGTGCTCGGTTTTCTTAAGGGGAAGGGGCTCTTCTTTATCGACAGCAGAACCACCCCCCGTTCTGTGGGAAATTCCCTGGCCAGGGAAATGGGCCTGGAAACCGCCTCCCGTAATGTATTCATAGACAACGTCCAGGATGTGGGGGCGATCAAAGAACAGCTTGAACAGCTGGCGGCAATGGCCCGGCACAAGGGGGGCGCCATCGGCATCTGCCACCCGCACAAGACCACCATTCAGGCCCTCTCCACAACGATGCCGGAACTGCAGAGGTCGGGGATAACCTTTGTCTATGCAGCGGAGCTGGTCAGGTAGGAAAAAGGGAGTGGGGAGTGAGGACTGTGACCAAGAGCCAAGGGAGCAGGGACCGGCGACTGAAAGCTAAAGCCCCATCTGGCCGGCGATGTAATCCTTCAGCCTGGAGAATTCCCGGTAATTTCCCTCCCGGAGGATGGTTCCGGGGGCCTGCGGGTCCACCGGGTGAACAACGAGAAAGTCATTTCCCGGTTTACCGTTGTTCGATTCCAGGGCCGCGGAGATGAAGGAAAAAAGAGTGCCCCGTTCCCTGCGCAGAACTCCACCCTCACCTTCCCTGAGTGGATAGAGTTTCTTCAGAAGACGTAATCCTTCCGGATCAAAACTGCCGACTTCCACCATTGCCCCGCTTTCATGATCAACCGGCCTGAAGGCGAAGGATGTTTTCCTGGCCGCATCCCTGATCATCCCCCAGGCGGGGTCCCCGCTGGAGAGCTCCCTGCTGAACCGGTAGATGGCTGAGTTGAGAAAACCGAGATAACACTCCTCTTCGATGAATCCGCCGGCCCCGGCCTCCGCGGTCTCGAAGTAATAGGCCGCGGTCCCCGAGTCCTCATGTGAGAGCGGCCTGTTGCACAGGAGACAACTCTTCCTCATTCCGGAGAGCCTTGCCAGATATGCCTCCTTGTCCCGTTCTTCCTCGGAGAGAAACCATTGCCGGGCGAGAAGCGCCCGGGGTTCCCGGGTCATCCGGTACTCTTCGATGATCGTTTTCGCCAGGGCGGCGAACTGGCCGTAAACGTCGGTGCTGCGCGCGTGGGTGAGGATCGGGTAGATGCGGCCGTCGGGATTGGTATTGAGGCTTTCCACCTTGGGGCTCTTGGAAATGTAGGTGTCAAAACAGCGATAGCCACGATTGATGGCGTATGCTTTGAGAAGGGTTTTCTGGTCGGCGAAGGGGCCGTCGTACTTGATCCTGGAGTCGACCAGACAGGGAATGAGGGCCAGGCTTTTTTTGTCGAACCCCCGCTTGTCGAACAGTTCGAAGATGTTGCGGCAATTCTCCAGACTTGGCATGTCCTTGACCGGGATAATGACCCGGTCCGCGGCATACAGCGCGTTCCTGGTGAGAATGTCCAGGTCCGGCCGCGTATCGATGATGACGATTCCAGACATCTGCGAGAAGGCCATGAGTCGCGTCAATATCATGGGGCTTTTGATGGAGCCCTTGAAATCCGACAATGCGGCCGATGAAGGAATATAGCCGACACCGTACTGACCGGTATGGAGCAGTTCCTCCACAGGGACCGCCGACATCAGGTCAATGACATCCCCACCGGAACGCTGTCCTTTTATTTCGAACATCTTGTCTACGGTGAAATGGTTGTCGAAGGAAAAGATAGCAACCGGCAGGTCTTCGTCGAGGGCCTTGAGAAAAATGGCGAGATTGGTTGCCAGGGTGGTCTTCCCCACCCCTCCCTTTTCCGACGAAACGGTAATGACATAGGGGAATTTTTGCATGGATGACATGATAGTATGAATCGCCCGCACGGTCAACCGGTTTGACATGACCAACGGGGTGTGGTAGTTTTGGGGGCGAATTATGAAGTATGAATTATGAATTATGAAAGGATTGTTTAATTCATCCTTCATCCTTCAAACTTGAGCTGTTAATGAGGTCTCATGGAGCTTTTCAACGACAGGAAAATCCTTACCGTTTCCCGTCTGACCGCGCTGATCAGGGGTCTGCTGGAGGAAAACTTCGAGCACGTCTGGGTTGAAGGGGAGATCTCCAATCTGGCCATGCCGGTCTCCGGCCATCTCTATTTTACCCTGAAGGATGCCGGCGCTCAGCTCCGCTGCGTCATGTTCCGGGCATCGGCGCGGGCCTTGAAATTCAAGCCGAAGGACGGCATGGGACTGGTCGTCCGGGGGAGAGTGTCGGTCTTCGAGCCGCGCGGCGAGTACCAGCTCATCGTTGAATATCTGGAGCCTCAGGGGATCGGCGCCCTGCAGCTGGCCTTTGCCCAATTGAAAGAGCGGCTGGCCGGGGAAGGACTCTTTGCCGAAGCCCACAAGAAGCCGATCCCCAAGCTTCCGCAGCGGATCGGCGTCGTCACCTCCGCTACCGGCGCAGCCATCCACGACATCCTGAATGTCCTGGAGCGCCGCTTCGCCAATGTGGAGGTCCTCATCTACCCGGTGAAAGTCCAGGGGGAAGGGGCTGCCCGGGAAATCGCCCAGGCGGTCAAGGACTTCAACCGTTACGGCAATATCGACGTGCTGATCGTCGGCCGCGGCGGCGGCTCCATAGAGGATCTCTGGCCCTTCAATGAAGAGGTAGTGGCCAGGGCCATCTATCATTCGAGAATCCCGGTCATTTCCGCTGTCGGCCATGAGGTGGACTTTACCATCGCCGATTTCGTCGCCGATCTGCGCGCTCCGACTCCGTCCGCGGCCGCCGAGCTGGTGGTAAAGAGCAAAACGGAGCTGGCTGCCGGGCTTGACGCCCTGTCCCACCGGTTAAGGCAGGGTATGCGGCATTGCCTGGCCGATTATCGGGGGAGAGTGCAGCTCTTCACCCGTTCCCTGACGGATCCGTCCATGCTGCTCGACCACCTGGCGCAGCGGATCGACGACCTTTCCGAGCGTCTCAACCATGTCTGGCGGGGAGAGCTGAAGCTCCGCGGCGACAGGCTGGCGTACCTGAAAAACCGCCTGCGGCTCTCCAATCCCGCACTCAGGGTGGAGCGGGAGAGGGAGCTGTTGATCTCCCTCATTGCCAGGGGTGAACGTGCGCTCCACCGTGTTCTGGAGAGATGTCGCGAAGCAACGGCGGTAAATTCCGGAAAACTCCAGGTGTTGTCGCCGCTTGAAACCCTGTCGCGCGGCTACGCCATAGCCTCTTTGCTTCCTGAAGGGACGACCGTCAGGGATAGCGATCAGCTGACGCCGGGCGACACTGTTGACCTCAGGTTTTACAAGGGGGGGGCGCTCTGCACGGTGGCTGCGAAACGCCCATAATTGTCGGCCATCCGGGCAAACAGGGAAATCTTGACTGAAACCGGGTAATCTGTATAATGAGAAACCGTTCTACGTGCTGCGTTCAGCGTGGTTAAATGTCTACGCTGAACCCTGCACCCTGAACACTTTACCCTGTACGCTGAATATAAGGGAGTCCCGGCATGGCAGTGGAAAAGTTCGAAACGGCCCTGAAAAAACTGGAAGAGGTGGTGAAGAAGCTGGAGGAAGGAGAGCTTTCCCTCGAAGATTCCCTGAAGGCCTTTGAAGAAGGGGTCAAACAGGCGGCATTCTGCACCGGAAAGCTCAACGAGGCGGAGAAGCGGGTTGAGATTCTGCTGAAGCAGAAGGACGGCGGTTTTGCCAGGGAGGCGTTCCGGCCGGAGGATAATGGTTAGCGAAGTTTATGGAGTCAAGGAGTCTATGGGGTCTGAAACTCCAAGAACTCTACGAATTCTAATGACTCTATGGACTCTATAATCTCTAAGGATTGAGATAAATAATGGACCTGAAAAAATACCTGAAAGAACGTTGCCGATTGGTGGATGAGGCCCTTGAACAATTTCTCCCCCCAGCGGATGAACTGCCTGACTCCCTGCACAAGTCGATGCGCTACTCGGTTTTCGCCGGCGGCAAAAGGGTGCGGCCGATTCTTCTGCTGGCGGCCTGCGAAGCGGTCGGCGGCGAAATCGGCCCGGCCATGCCTGCCGCCTGCGCCATGGAGATGATCCACACCTATTCGCTGATCCATGACGATCTGCCGGCCATGGACAACGACGATTTCCGGCGCGGCAATCCCACCAACCACAAGGTCTTCGGCGAGGCGATCGCTATCCTGGCCGGCGATGCCCTCCTGACGGAGGCCTTTATCCTTCTGAGCGATCCCGGGCATTGGGGGAAAACCGGGTCAACAAGGCTTCTCCCGGTGATCCATGAAATCGCCCGCTCTGCCGGTTCCCATGGGATGGTCGGCGGCCAGGTGGTAGATATGGAGAGTGAAGGGAAGCGCGATGTTGACCTGGCAATCGTTCAGTATATCCATACCCACAAAACCGGCGCGCTGCTCAAGGCGTCCGTAAAGGCGGGCGCGCTCCTGGGAGGCGCGGACGATGCGTGCCTTGCCGCCATGACGAGATACGGTGAGGCCGTCGGCCTGGCCTTCCAGATAGCGGATGATATCCTGGATATCGAGGGGACCACCGAGGAAATCGGCAAGGATGCGGGGAGCGATGAAGCTCGGGGAAAGGCAACCTATCCGGCGGTGATGGGGATTGCCGAGGCGAAACGGCGGGCCGGGGAACTGGTCGGAATGGCCCTGGATGCCCTCTCCGGTTTCGACGAAAAGGCCGATCCCCTGAGGGAAATCGCCCGGTACATCGTCTACAGGAAATCGTGAAGGATAAAAATTATTTATGACCAAGATACTTGAAAAAATTGAAGGTCCCGCGGATCTCCGGAGGCTTTCGCTCAAGGAGCTGAATACGCTGGCCGCGGAGCTCAGGGAGGAGATCATCGCCACCTGCGCGGCCAACGGCGGCCACCTGGCCCCCAGCCTCGGAGTGGTGGAGCTGACCATCGCTCTCCACCGGGTCTTCGTTTCCCCCCTGGACAAGATTGTCTGGGACGTGGGGCATCAGGCATACGCCCACAAGCTGTTGACCGGCCGCCGGGAGAGGTTCAGGACCCTGCGCACCCTCGGCGGGATCAGCGGTTTTCCGAAGCGCGCCGAATCGCCCCACGACGCATTCGATGCGGGGCACTCGTCCACCTCCATTTCCGCCGCCCTCGGCCTGGCGGTGGGGCGCGACCTGAAAAAAGCCGGGAACAAGGTGATCGCCGTGATCGGCGATGGTTCCATGACCGGCGGCCTGGCCTATGAAGGGCTGAACAATGCCGGTCACCTCAATAAGGACCTGGTGGTGATCCTGAACGACAACGAGATGTCCATCGCGGAAAACGTCGGAGCCCTTTCCACATTGCTTTCCCGGACCATCACCAGCGAATTCGTGCACAAGACCAAGAAGAACATGGAGTCTTTCCTTGAAGGTCTGGACGGCTTCGGGAAAGGGATGCTCAAGATCGCCAAGCGCGCCGAAGAGTCGATGAAGGGGCTCTTTACCCCGGGGATGCTCTTCGAGGCATTCGGTTTCGAATACATCGGTCCCATCGACGGGCACAACATCGAACTCCTGCTGGAGACCCTGGAGAATGTGAAGCGCTTCGACGATGCGGTCCTGATCCATGTCCTGACAAAAAAGGGGAAGGGGTACCGGCCTGCCGAAGAGAATCCGGCGCTTTTCCATGGCGTCGGGCCGTTCGAGGTGGCAACCGGCAAGGTATTGAAGGAAAAGGGTGGGGGCGTATCCTATACGGCCGTATTCGGAGAGGCGATCAGGAAGATTGCCGCCGAGGATGAACGGGTTGTCGCCATCACCGCTGCCATGCCCGACGGCACGGGTCTCACCCCATTTGCCCGGGAATTCCCCTCGCGCTTTTTCGATGTGGGAATCGCCGAACAGCACGGGGTGACGTTTGCCGCCGGTCTGGCCGCAGAGGGGTACAGGCCGGTGTTCGCGGTCTATTCCTCATTTCTGCAGAGGGCCTTCGACCAGGTCTTTCACGATGTCTGCCTGCAGAACCTCCCCGTGGTCTTCGCCATCGACCGGGCCGGGGTGGTGGGGAGCGACGGCCCCACCCATCACGGGGTGTTCGACCTGTCGTATCTGCGCATTCTCCCTAACATGACCCTGATGGCCCCAAAGGATGAAAACGAACTGCAGCACATGCTGTTGACCGCCATCGAGCACGACGGTCCGGTGGCGATTCGCTATCCGCGCGGCAGCGGCTTCGGCGTCCCCCTCGACCAGACCTTCAGGAAGATTCCGCTCGGGCAGGCCGAGATACTGCGGACCGGGGAAGACGGCGTAATCCTGGCAGTAGGGGCCATGGTCTATCCGGCCTGTGCTGCGGCGAATACCCTGGCAGCGGAAGGGATCGACCTGGCGGTGGTGAACGCCCGTTTCATCAAGCCGCTCGACCGTGATCTGATCCTTTCCCTTGTCCGGAGTATGGGGAAGAAGATCTTTACCGTGGAGGAGAACACCCTTCTCGGGGGCTTCGGCACCGCGGTGCTGGAAATGCTTGAAGAAGCGGGGATGGACCGCGCTCAGGTGGTGCGCTTCGGATATCCCGATCAATTCATCGAGCAGGGGGAACAACATGAACTCAGAAAGATGCATGGTCTCGACGCGGCGGGGATAGCCGCCGGGATCAGAAAGGCGCTGGGGAAGAAGTAGATTCATGGCTTCACTGCGCGTTGCATCTGCAGATCGTTCCCGACACTGTCTGCTCCGCGGTTTACTCCTGTAGAGACGGAGCATGCCGCTCCCACAGGAACCGATTCCTCAGCGGTTTTCGTCTCACCCCATATTCTTGTCCATATAGATCGCCAGTTCACCCATGCAGTTCACATAGCTGCCGAATTCGTTGTCATACCAGCCGAACAGTTTTGCATGGGTGACAGGTATCCGGACTTCCTTGTCGGACCTAACTCCGGCGGCCCGGAGGGTTTCCGGGGGGAGCGCTACAAACCCGGTGCGGGTGTGATTCTCGTGTCCCTCTATCACTACCGCGGCGCGCACCCCGATCAGGTCAGCGGAAACGTTCTGCCTCTCGCTGTAGACAAGCAACCCTTTCTGTGAACCCTCAGCCGCCTTTTTGTAGATATTGTTGAGTAAAGACTGGGTTATGACCGGTTGCCGCGCCTTGTCGAGAGGGGTATGAAATGTAATGTTCAGGATGATCAGGGAAACCGTGCTGGTGGGTACCCGTACCGAATCGGCCATGAAGCCGATCTGTTTGATCTCCGGCAGCACCTCTTCCAGGGTCTTGGCTGAGCCGGTTGTGGAGAGGATTATGTTGTTCATGACCGAACGGTTTTTGCGCAGATCGGTGGCTCCTGATTTAGGCGGCGCATCGAGCACGTTCTGGGTGTTGGTCGCGGCATGTATGGTGGACATGGAAGCGGTCAGAATCTGCGAGGTATCCCCGGTTTCCAGGAGCGGCTTGATCATGTGCGCCAGGCCGGTGGTGGTGCAGGAAGCGGCCGAGACGAGATGATGCTTTGCGGCATCGAAATCGGTATGATTGATCCCATAAATCAGGCAGGCGCTGTCGTCTGGCATTTTCAGCGATTTGTCCCTGATCTTGAAAGGAGATGAATTGATGACCTTTTCCGCCCCCCCCTCCAGATGTCCGCGCAGACTCCCCCCCTTGAAATCGGCGGGACAGGCAGGGTCGGTGAACTGGCCGGTGGTGTCGATGACCAGACGCACCCCCTCCCTGCGCCAGTTGATATCCTTCGGATTTCTCGCCTCCCGGAGGACCTTCACCATCATGCCGTCCAGATCGAGCAGGACGTTTTGCGCCTCTTCGAGCACGCGGATCTCGGGTTTGCGTGAATAACCGTAAAGAAAATTGCCGAGGTTACCGTAGGTCGAGTCTGTTTCGATCACCTGGACGAGGTCGTCGACGGATTTGCCGACTTCCCGCCCCATATTGACGACAAGGCCGTCGAAATGCCTGCGGTAGAGGTAATTCCACAGGGTCAGCTTACCTATCCTTCCCAGTCCGTTGATGCCGAGCAGACGTTTGCCCTTAACGCTCGTTTTCATCTTCTCCTCCTTTATCCTTTTAAAGGCATGTATCACACAGAGCCACGAAGATCACAAAGTTAAACAAAAGATTCTGGATTCGGAAGAACACCATTTTGGTGAATGGTTTTGATTCGGCTACACAATGATTCCTTTGTGTCTTAGTGGCTTTGTGTGAGTCAACAGATTTCCCGTGGTTTTAATCTCCTTCCGCGTAGGCGACCGGGTAATTCCCCCGGTAGATACTGCCGAGCCTGCCGTCGATTGCGATCTCGTCGCCTGAGTGAAACTCCTCGCCGCCGATGAAACATTTCTTTTCCGTTTCCAGCACCTGCAGTACCTTGCAGTTGACGACGCAGATCTTACCCAGCCTGACGGCAGTTACGGCGGCGTGTGAAGTGGCGCCCCCCCTGGCGGTGAGGAGTCCATCGCATTCGAAGATCATGTCGATATCGTCCGGCACGGTATCGGGTTTTACCAGTATCCTCTTCCTGCCAGGGAAACGGGCGGCGTATTCCCGCAGATCCTCCATGTTGAAGACCAGGATGCCGTTCAGGGCGCAACCGCCAATGCCGATTCCGCTGCCGAGGTATTTCATCGCCTTTTTATCCACCTCGAATACACAGATCTTTTCCCGCTGCTCGGGGGTGTGGTCACGGGTCTGCAGTATATACAGGTCTTCCTTTCTTGGGGATTCAAAGGTAAATTCGATCTCCTGGTGAACAAAACCGTACTCTTCGATCATCTGCCTGCACCTCTCCAGAAGTTCACGGAATATCTCCGGGAAATCCTTCTCCAGGGAGATCCTGATATTACCGGTCATTCCCTTCCGCTGTTTTTCCGAGATGGGAAGGGTATGAACGAGCCCCGACACCACGTCTTCCCCCTGGCTGAAGAGGGTGAAATCGCCGAAGAGATGGACACCCGGCTTATCTTCATGGGGGTCGTGGGTGAAAAGGACCCCGGTGCCCGATTTGTTATTCCTGTTCCCCAGCACCATTTCCTGAACAATTACCGCGGTGCCCCATTCGTCGGCAATCTGCAGATGTTTGCGATAAGCCATGGCGCGATCCGAATCCCAGGAATCCAGAGCCAGCCGGATCGCCTGGATTACCTGCTGGAAAGTATCCTGTTCCAGATGGACGCCATGTTCGGCCAGCAGCTCCTTGTAGCTATGGGTAATCTCCTGCATATGTACAACGCTGAACTGGATCTTGTGCGCCACCTTATGGCGCTCCTTGAACAGGTTGATTATCCGGTCAAACTCGTCACGGGAAATTCCTTTCGCCATCCCCACACCCTGGAGCAGACGCCGGTAGCAGTCCCAGGTTGTCCACCCCATTTTGGGCCTGCTGCTCATTCCTTCCGCGACCTCGTCATTCATTCCCACATTGAGGAAGGTATTCATCGCCCCCGGCATGGAGAGGGTGGCGCCGGCACGGATGGAAAGGAGAAGGGGAACAGCCGGATCGCCCAGTCTCTTGCCGGTAAGCTCCTCAATTTTGTCAATCTCCTGGCGGAACCGTAAATGCACCTCTTTTTGCAGTTCAGAGTGCTCAATGATCGCCTTACGATGACGAAATAGCTCGGTGGTAAGGATAAAACCGGGCGGGACCGGAAACCTGTGGGCGTAAAGCTTCTTCAGAAAATAGGCCTTGGCCCCCAGGAATATCTGATTATCCATCTCCGGGGTCTTCTGATGCACGGGGCTTATTATCAGGTCCGGGTCGTACTCCATGACATTGTGCAGCACCTCCGCGGTCAGATTTCCGACCATGGTGTGGAGTGTAAGGAGAATGGCCGAGATGAAATTGTCCAGATGCTGCAGGAGAAAGGCCGAAGAGAGGACCTCCCGGTAGAATTTTTCGCTGATCTTGTGAATCAGCTGCTGATCTCCCGTCGCGGGGCTTCCTTCAATGCGCAGATGCCTCTTCTGCTGGATGATCGTTGTCTTCAGGGGGTTGTCGAAATTGCGCAGGAAATATTCATTGATGATCGAGCGGATATCCTGGGCAATAAACTGGAAGAGATTCACGAACTGGTTCATGGAAAAGCTCGCCGAGGTGAGGCTGTACTGGAACATCTTCAGGTGCGAGGCGAAACCCTGGTTATAGACCCCGTCCAGGATCAGCCCCTGGAAGAAGAGATCGAGAATATCGACGATCTTGCGCAGTGATTTGGCGGTGATGTAGCTCATGTTGATCTGGCTGATCATCCTCTCCATCAGGATCGAGGCAAGATTTTCGAGCCGGAAGGTCAGCCCCAGGGCCTCGAATTTCGCCTCATGGTATTTGCCGTACATGGAGGGGATCCCTGCGGCGATATGGCGTTTGTAGTAGATATTTTCCCACCCTTCCGATGGCTCGGGATTCAGTATTATACCTTTCAGCCGTTCCAGAAACAGGTAAACAATTCTCAGCGCCGCTTCCGGATCGTTCTCCCGGATTTTTCTCTCCAGTTCTTCCACTTCCTCATCGGGAAAGAGATTATGCTGTTTAAGAAGCGCGACTATATTCCTGTGGTCAAGGGTGTATTTCGCCTCGAGAAGTCTGTTCAGGGCGATCAGGTTCCTGATGCGAACCTGGTCCCGCTCCTCAAAACCCTTGAGATTCCCGTCGAAATCCAGATCTTCCAGGTCCGGGAGTGCCTCCGGCTCCACCTGGTACTTTTCGCAGAGCTGGGTGACAATGGCGTGCACCGGATCGTACCATTCCCCGCTCCCCTTAAGGGAATGATAGACATCCCCGGGAATGATATCCTTCAACGCCCGCTTGTTGCCGTCATACCAGTAGCGGCAGATCTTTCTGGTCAGCTCGATATGCGTGTTGTTGCTTTCCGTATGCACCTGCTTGCGTAGAAAATGGATCAGTCGGTCGCGGCGAAAAGATACCTCGTCCATGGTCGTGGTGATCTGCCGCAGTTCCCCCTCGGCGCCGATCTCGTTGAAATAGACCGGGAAAATCCTGGCAAGGAGCTTAACCATTTTATAGATGGGGGCGATATCCGAGTTGAGGAGCCGGGTGATATCTCGCTGGAAGAGATCGGTATCGGAGATGAAAATACCGCCGATACGGAGGTTGACGATGAGAGCCGCAAGGAGCTTGAACATTTTCAGCGGTGCGCATTCGACCAGTTCCATCCAGACCCGGATGTTTTTCACATGGTTCTTGTCCACGGAGACCTGCCACTCACTGTTGACGCCGTGGACACTTCCCGGGATAAATCC
>JBGPID010000004.1:0-25905 GCA_041484725.1 Geobacteraceae bacterium
CAAACCCTTCTCCAGGCGATGTCCGGCGCAGGGATAAAACTACGGAACATGGCTATTGAACATGAAGAACATGGAAAAAGAGATTAAGCAGGCGATAGCCCTGACTTACAAGGAAGGTCAGTTTGCTCCGCAGGTGGTGGCCAAGGGACGGGGCATCACGGCCGCCGCGCTTGTCGCTGCCGCCAGAGAGGCCGGGATATACGTCCATGAAGCGCCTGACCTGGTTGCCCTGCTGATGCAGATCGACATTGATCAGTATATTCCCCCCGAGCTGTATCATGCCATGGCGGAACTGCTGGCCTGGATCTACTGGCTGGAAAACAGGGACGAGCATTTAACAAAACCTGCCTGAAAGCAATAATTAATTGACTAAGGTTTGTCCGCAATGATATTCTCCAACATCCGCTACTGAATTCCCACCTGATTATCATTGATCTTCAGCCACGGGAAAACAATCGCGTATACACAACGCCATAATTCGGCGCTGACTTCGTTGGCATGTCAAAAGCTCTTCAACATAGTTAATCTATGCCTCCGCCGCTTTCTCCCCGCTGACTCGTTAACATCCGAATTCTGTCGTTCTGTTTAAACGCATTTGCAACGGCGTGGCGAAAATATAAACGCGTTTTTCCCAGCGCAGGTTGTCGTATCCTTTTACGCTGAATATGGAGGAATGATGAAGTATGACGTGATCATAGCCGGAGGCGGCCCCGCCGGCGCCACTACGGCATTTTATCTGGCCAAGCGGGACGTGCGCGTCCTTTTACTGGACAAGGCGATTTTCCCTCGGGAAAAAGTCTGCGGCGACGGAATCGCGCCGCGCGCCATCCGTGCTCTCTACAAGATGGGCCTGCAGGAGCGCCTCGACGGCCATTTCAACAAGTTCCACGGCTTCAGGTTCGCCGGCGCCGGCAAGGCGGTCGTCGAGAACAGGATACCGTTTACACCGGGCTTCCCCGACCACGGCTACATCATCAAGCGCTACGATCTGGACAAGATACTCCTCGACCATGCACGTAATAATGGGGTCGAGGTCTGGGAGAATTGCAAGGTAACCGGACCTCTCGTCCACAACGGGTGCGTAGTCGGAGTCAAGGCCATGCGCGACGGCAAGGAGATCGAACTGGAGGCCGGGGTGGTGGTTGGCGCGGACGGCCACAGCTCGCCGCTCGGCAAGGCGATGGGCCTTCTGGTTGACAATCCGCTTTACCGCGGGATCTGTGTCAGGCAGTATTTCGAGGGGGTCGAGGACATCGGCGACTACCTGGAGATCTACCCGGAAAGCGGGGTAAATCCGGGGAGCGGCTGGGTCTTCCCGGTTACCCGCGACGGCGTGGCCAATGTCGGCGTCGGTGTCATGCTCTACCATGCCCAGCGGGACAAGATAGATCTCCACCGCATTTATAACTGGCTGCTCCACGATTCTTATCACGTGGCGCCCAAAATGAGAAATGCGAAGCCGATTTCGCCACTGCGCGGGGCGATACTGCGCCTGGGACTCGGCGGCAGCAAAATCGAATGCCCCGGCATGATCCTTGTCGGCGATGCGGCGAGCATGACCAACCCGGTCAGCGGTGAGGGGGTTACCTATGCGCTGGAGACGGGAGAGATGGCGGCGAACCACATCCTCGACAGCCGGACGAGCGCCAAAGGGTTCCACATCGACCCGGCCGAGGATTCCTTCCGCAAGAAACTGCTGGATCGCTATCAAAGCTATTTCCGACTCGGAATGCTGAGCGTCAAGTATGCCAACAAGAACGCCCTGATGCGGCCGATGCTTGCCGCCATTTCAAGGAAGCAGATCTGGCGGGAACAGATGATAAGGGCGCTTATGCACCTGAAAAACTAGACGGTACGGCTCAGACCGCACAGCCCTGACCGGCTACCTGAGCATAGCCGTAAGTCTTTTACCTTGCCGCAAAGTCGATGACGCAGACGTTCCCGAAACGGGGATGGGGCCCGCAGGCGACCCCGGCCGTGCCGAAAGTGCGGGAAAAGATGTTTTTCCGGTGCCCCCGGTCCGGCACGCCATCGTCGATGATGAGGTTCATGACCACCTGCCTCGCCTCACCGGGGCCATAACGGATATTCTCGCCGATCTTCCCCTGCCACTTAACATGCCGCTCGATCCGCTGCAGCGGATTCCCGCACAATCTCCCGATGTGGCCGACAGCGCCACTCGTCCCCTCTTCCTCGACGAGCTCGGCCGCTGCCGCAGCAAGACCCTTTGACCAGGCGAGAGGAGGAAGCGCCGGTTGCCGGGTGAGGTAAAGGATTGCCTCGTCAACCGCCCTGACCCCTTCGCTTGTCTCCACCAGCAGATCCGATCCCGGCATGCGGTAGGAGTTCCCCTGGAACTCCCTGCGGAACTCCCGGAGAAAACCCGCATAGGTCTGCGGATTGCCGCGGGCAAGGTTGATCTCCGCCAGGGTCTGTTTTGCGAGCTCCGTTTCGGCAGAGGCGGAGCTCTCGGCAAAGAGCGAGAGTGGTGAGCCGAATGCCAGGAAAACAGACAGACATAAAATAATCTTCCAATGGCCGGAAAAGTTTTGAACGGTGTTGATTCCCCTCATTACCCCTCTTTAGTTTTTCCTGCAAATGCCGCGGCGTGTCAATCTTCCAGATAATCCATCAGGCTCCTGAGCGTTTCCCTCAGTTCGTAGGCGGCGATGGTGAAAAGCCGGTCGAGGAGCCTTCCGGTGAGTGCGGGGGGATAGAGGGGAAAACCGAGACGGTAGATGAGATCGAGGAGTCCGTCCTGCCGGTTCTCTTCCAGGAAGAGCGCCCCGCACTGGAAGATCGGGGAATAGAGAAGTGCATCCTCCATGACCGACTCATCCTCACTCCAGTATGGGAGTATCGTCTCGATGGAGAGACAGAGCCCTTGCCCAGATGCATCTTCAGCCACATAGATGAGCACCTCGTCCTGAGGTGACCCGCCATGCTCGATTGCCTCCGGGCAGACGACGGCGATGGGGAGGACCAGCAGTCGGCCATGCTGGGGATCGAGACCATAATCCCATTGTTTGCGGGATAGGTAGCGTTCCAAGGCACTGTATGCCTTCATCTGCCAACGGTCCATGTCGCTGTAGAATTCAGGACGGAAGAACTCTCTCCGCGCGACGAGCGCTTCGAGGGGGACAAAGTCTTCCTCGCCTGTGGCAGGCCGCGGCTTCCGCTGCTCCACGTTATTCACCACGAGCCGCAGGTGCGGTCGTTTCCGGTCATCCTTGTCCTGTGCCATGGGAGTTGATCCTCACAAGCTGAAGTATTGATGAATGCGTAAAAATTTTATCCTCAGGGCTAACTCTACAAGGAACGAATACACCCGCGGATGCGCTTGTGTCAATCTAAATTCGGGTATTTAGAGGGGGAGGGTGGGGAGGGCATTCCGGGAAACGGCAAAAGTTCGCTGTCTGTGCGGGAAGCTGGGCTGGATATGCCGCAGCGGGATCAGAACAAGGTGCGCAGGGTGAGGTTTATGCCGGCATCAGGCGAGGATGTATTGATGATGATATCCTCGGAGAAGGCTACATCGAGCGAGGTCTTGCGGGTAAAGGCGATGGTAAAGCCCCAGATCGTCTGGATGGAGCAGGAGCTTAGCTCCGTGAGGCTGCTGTTTTTGTAAAATGGGGTATGGGCGTCGAACTGCGCCTTTAAAGCAAACCATTCGGCCGGACTCCACCCCATCCCGACTGTGCCGAACCCGACCAGATTTCGCTGCTGATCGGACAATACGTCACCGGTGGTCATGCCCATCCCTCCCAACGCGCCGTAAACCGTCATGTGACTCGAGGGGAATTTAAAATCGTGGGCGGCGGTGAGCCAGAGGGAGAAATCGGTGCTGCCGCTGCTGTGAAGCTCGCCACTGTCCCCGGTCGGGAGCTTTATAGCGGTACGGAGCGCGACTGACGTTGCGGATGCGGGTTCGCCCCCAAGGAGCTGATAGGCGCCTGACAGGCGAATGTCCCCGAATCCGCCATTGGCGTGGGTGATGTCGAACCGTTGCACGCCGTTGCGCCCGGTATAGGTGAAAAGGAGACGGTTGTGCGGCACCTGGTCGCGCCCCCCCGCTCCCAGGCCGAACGCGCTGTGAAAACCATCGACAGCGCCATCGAGGAAGCCGCCGCTTTCCACCACGTAGGGAACATCCAGGCCGACCTCGAACCCCTTCCCTATCCCGTAGCGGAGCGCCAGGTTAGTCCGGTAGGTCTCGCCGTCCAGGGTGATCTTTTCCACGCCTTTATTATCGACTGCAAAGTTGCTGGCAATGGCGACCCCCATCTGGGTGGAGAGATGTCCGCCGGGAACGACCCGCGCATTGTCGGCCGGTTGCAGGCCGAAAATCTGCACTAACGGACTCTGGTTGAAGGTGTAAAAGGGGGTAATGTCGGCTGCGTGGCTGTCAGATGCAGAAAAGAGAAGGCCCAAAAAAAGGGCAAGCAGAATCATCGCCGAAAAGCGGGGAGCTTTCGTCGAGGGGGTTTTGATATATCGCATGGCACGTCCCGGTGTGGAGAAGATCGTTAGCACCTTATAAAGCAAAATTAATCTATATGCAAGAGATATTTTGACTGCGAGCGGAAAACTCGAACGTGGTCAGGTGAAGTGCGCGGGGGTGTGATATACTTGCAAAATATACGTAAATGACGGCCGGGGCTGATTTGCCATAAAGGAAACGGGGATCTCTCCGGCGAAGTTAGAAGTTATATTAAATTAAATATCGGAGGCGATTGATATGCATGTGTTTTCCGCACTCATTAAGCTCCAGCTCCCCAGCACCTCTCTCAAAGGGAAGAGGGGGATAGTCAAAAGCGTCCTGGCCCGGGCGCGCAACACTTTCAACGTGGCGGCGGCAGAAGTAGATCTTCAGGATATTCCCGGGACCGCACTGCTCGCCTTTGTCACGGTCGGCGAAAACCGCAGCCGACCCCGCCAGCTACTGGAGCTGCTCGAAGATTGGCTTGCGGAAGAGCGCCCCGATCTGGAGTTGGAGGCATTCGAGATCGAAGAACGCTGAAGATCGGGAGGATTTGCAATTCGGCTGTCATATGGTAATCTAATAAATATCAGCGTTTAGTTTTACGGAAATCATGAAAAAATCAACAAGGGGGCAAAAGTAATGGCTTACACGGCACAAGATTATGCAAAGCTGATCGGCATGGCGGGCTTCAGCGAGACACTCCTGAAGAACCATTTCACCCTTTATCAGGGGTATGTGACCAACACCAACAAGGTGCTGGAAACGCTGGAACTGATGTTGAAAGAAGGGAAAACGGCCGTTCCCGAGTTCGCCGAGCTTAAACGGCGCCTGGGGTGGGAATTCAATGGGATGCGGCTCCACGAGCTCTATTTCGGGAACTTGGGGGGAAACGGACCTCTCAACCCGGGCGGGAAGCTCGCCGGGAAGCTTGCCGAGAATTTCGGCAGCCTGGAACTCTGGGAAAAGGATTTCCGGGCAGTGGGCGCAATGCGCGGGATCGGCTGGGCGGTCCTCTATGAAGACTCGGCATCCGGCCGCCTGATCAACTTCTGGGTCAACGAACATGACGTGGCCAACCCGGCCGGTTGTTCGCCCATTCTGATCATGGACGTTTTCGAACACGCCTACATGATCGATTACGGGCTCAAGCGGGCGGACTACATCGAGGCGTTTTTTAAGAATATTGACTGGAAGGCGGCCGAAGCTCGGCTGTAAATAAGCGGCTTCGATAAAAGTCCATTTAGCTGTGTTGCGTTCCGGGCCGGGACGCTCAACGTACCTCCAGAACGTCTCGCGTCTCGGTCCTCACGCGCCTTGCATCTGGAGCTTTTCTCTGTGACGCAACGGGTTCAATAATCGAAAATCCCCGTTTTGATGTATTATTGAAATTTAACTCAACGCGTATTTACATCGCGCGGAGGCATCATGAAAGCGCTCATCATCAGCGCCGACAACTTTGAGGATTCAGAACTGCTCGTCCCATTCTACCGGTTCAGGGAGGCCGGGATCGAGGTGGAGGTGGCTTCCTTCGGGTGGGAAAAGATCAAGGGAAAACACGGTTACGAGGTGACGGTGGACAAGACCTTCGCCGAAGTCGATGCTGATGGCTACGACATCCTTCTCCTGCCGGGGGGGAAGGCCCCGGAAACCATCAGGAAAGAGTCGCAGGCCCTGGATATCGCCCGGCGCTTCTTTGCCGGGGAAAAGCCGGTCGCAGCCATTTGCCACGGGCCGCAGATACTGATAAGCGCCGGTCTGGTCAGGGGGAGGCGCGCCACCTGTTACCGGACGGTGGCCGGAGAGATGAAAGAGGCGGGAGCGCTCTACGAGGACTGCGAAGTCGTGGTTGACGGCAATCTTGTTACCTCCAGGCAGCCGGCCGATCTCCCCGCCTTCATGCGGGAGACGATGAAGCTGCTTAAATCCTGAGTTTGCTGTCTTTAGGCAGCGCGAGGAGGTGCTAAGGCATGAAAAATATTGTCCTGCTGTTATCCGTGTTGGTCCTCGTTTGCGGTTTTTCCGTCGCAACCGTGGCTGTTGAGGAAAAGCCGAAGGAGGAGAAGCTGGTCAGGGCCTCCATAGACAAGGATGGGGTGCAGCGGGTGGAAATCGTGGGGGGCGGCTATTTTTTCACCCCGAATCATATCATAGTCAAGGTGAATGTGCCGGTGGAACTGAAGGTAAGGAAAGAATCCGGCATCGTTCCCCATAACATCGTCATGAAGGCGCCCGAGGCGGGGATCGATTTTAATATGTCGCTTAAGGATGAGCCACAGGTTATCAGGTTCACGCCCGGCAAAACCGGCACCTTCCCGTTTTATTGCAGCAAGAAGCTCCTATTCTTCGCGAGCCATCGCGAAAAAGGGATGGAAGGGACCATCGAGGTCACCGAGTAGTATCGATGCTGGCTAACCTTATGCTGTTGCTCGCCCTGGCAGCTCCCCCCAGGGACCCGGTTGCCGCCGCCCTGGAAAGTTTTCGCCAAGTCGTCTCGTACCGGGTAACCATGCGTGCACAAAGCGAAGGCTCCTCCGAAATCGTTAGGTATTTCTACAAAAAGCCGGGATTTGTTCGAATGGAATTCATCAAGCCCCACAAAGGGGCTGTTCTTGTCTATATCCCCGACAAAAAGAAGGCAAGGCTGCGCCCTTTCAGTTATCTCAAGCCACTGGTCCTGACGCTCGACCCGGATAGTGGCATGATCACCAGCCCGACAGGGCATCGGGTCGATGCCTCCGACCTGGGTGCTTTTCTGGAGACGGCAAAAAAACTCGCGGAGCATGGGAAAAGCAGGATAACCGGGACTGCAATGGTCGGGAAGAGGGAGGTGCTGCTCGTAGAGGTCAGGGGGGAAGAGGGGGTTACCGTAAACGGCGCTGTCCACCGTTATCTCCTCTGGCTTGATCCGCAGACGATGTTGCCTCTCAGGACGCAAGCCTTCGATGCCGGGGACAAACCGGTCGAAGATGTGGTTATGGATGATCTGGAGATCAACGTTGACCTGGCCGATTCCTTCTTTGATCTCTGAATTCCCCGACATAAAACTTCACACCACGGGCGAATGATGCTATGTTTCTGCACTAAAGACAACTTGTGCCGGAGTGAATGTCCATGGCAGATGAAGACCTCAGCGGATTGAAAATAGAGAAAGGGACGGAGGGATTCCGTCCTAAGCGACGCAGGAAAGCCGCAGTCATCTTGATTGCCGCCATTTTATTGCTGCTGCTGATTGTCCTTGCCGCGACTGGTCTCCTCTCCCCTCGGGTGGAGGTGGAAACGGCCACTGTTTCCCAGGTCTATCCATCGCTCACCTTTACCCTGCTCAATGCGAGCGGTTACGTGGTGGCCCAGCGCAAGGCGTCGGTGGCTCCCAAGACGACCGGTACCTTGGAGTGGCTCGGGGTCGAGGAGGGGAGCCGGGTCCGGGCCGGGGAGATCATCGCCCGTCTTGAGAACCGGGATGTGACCGCCAGCCGGGACCAGGCGGCCGCCAACCTCGTCAATGCCCGCGCCTCCCTGGAACAGTCCCAGGCGGAACTCAGGGATGCCGGCCTCTCTTACAACCGGCAGAAGGAATTGGTAAGCCAGGGAATTGTCGCCCAGGCCGACTTCGATGCAGCCGATGCACGTTACAGGAAAGCCCGGGGTGGGGTGAACGGGGCAAAAGCGGCGATCAACGCGGCCCGGGCGGCGCTCCGGGGGGCCGAAGCAGCCATTGAGTACACCTGCATCCGCGCCCCCTTCGATGCCGTAGTGCTGACCAAGAACGCCGATGTGGGGGACATCGTCACCCCGATCGGTGCCGCTGCCACTGCCAAGGCGGCTGTGGTAACCATTGCCGACATGGGCTCGCTCCAGGTGGAGGTGGACGTTTCCGAGTCCAATCTGGAGAAAATCAGGGTGGGGCAGCCGTGCGAGATTCAGCTCGATGCCCTTCCCGAAGCGAGATTTAGCGGGGCGATCCACATGGTCGTTCCCACGGCCGACCGCTCGAAGGCAACAGTGCTGGTCAAGGTCCGTTTTCTCGATCCGGACAGCCGGATTCTGCCGGAGATGAGCGCCAAAGTTGCTTTCCTGCAAAGGGCGGTGAAAGCGGACGAGAGGAAACCGCGCACGGCGGTCAACCCGGCAGCTGTGGCCAACCGCAGGGGCAAGAGCGTCCTGTTCCTCATCAATGGGGAACGGGTGGCTGAAACCCCGGTTACCCTCGGGAGCCGGATCGGCGATATGGTCGAGATCTTGAGTGGTGTCAAGGCGGGGGCCAAAGTGGCGTTGAAGCCGCTGGAGAGGCTGAAGGACGGGACAAAAATCAAGACAGCGGGAAAATAGCGGGATCGGGGAGCGGGAAAGTAAGCATATTTCTCTAATCATCTTGACAAAGCGCCTTGAATAGCACACAATTATAGCATACCTTGGAGGTGTAATACATGCGTGCTACCTTAAACATACCCGATGAGCTGATCAAAGAAGTGCAGGATATTTCCGGTGAAAAATCAAAAACCAGGGCAATTATTACGGTTATGGAAGCTTATGTGCGGCAGAAAAAAATGGAACAGATGCTGGCCTTGCGTGGGAAAATAACCATAGACTATGACTGGGAAAAGGCCGAAGCCGAGGAGATGAAAGCCGCCGAAGCACGGGAACGTTACCATGACAAGGCATAGGATACTCCCCGACACCTGCGCCTGGATAGATTTTTTCAATGCACGGGAAACCCTCCTTGCCTCGGCTGTCGAATATCTCCTCCATGATGGTGAGGTCTATATTTGCGGAGTAGTGAAGTTCGAATTGATCCAGGGGATGAGATCGGGCAAGGAAGAGGCGACGCTGGTTAACGCAATGCAGTCACTATATTATATCGAGATGACAGAATTACTCTGGTTGAAAGCCGGGCGGTTGGCCGCATCCCTGCGCAAGAAAGGGATTACCATTCCCTTCTCAGACATCTTGATCGCGGTTATCGCGAAAGAAGAAAATCTGACCATTCTGACCAGTGACCGGCATTTCGGGCAGGTGCCGGAAATAAGGACAATCGCCGCGCTTTAAGGATCAGAGCTTTCACATGGAAAACTCCACCCCTCCCATAGTCGAAATAGCGAACCTCACGAAGTCTTACCGTCGCGGCAGCCAGGTCATCCCGGTGCTGGAGGATATCACCTTCGCTATCGCCCAAGGGGAGTTCCTGGCGCTCATGGGGCCGTCCGGCTCGGGGAAGAGCACGCTGCTCAACCTGATCGCCGGCATCGACAAGGCGGACAAAGGGACCGTGCGGGTGGGAGGGGTCGATATCACCCACCTTTCGGAGGCGGAACTGGCCGGATGGCGCGCCGCCAACGTCGGTTTTATCTTTCAGTTCTACAACCTCATGCCGGTCCTCACCGCCTTCGAGAACGTGGAGCTGCCGCTGCTGTTGACCGGACTCTCCCGGAAAGAGCGGCGGGAACATGCGGAGCTTGCCTTAAGGGTCGTAAGCCTCACCGACCGGATGGAGCACTATCCCTCCCAGCTCTCCGGCGGACAGCAGCAGCGGGTCGCCATTGCCCGGGCCATTGTCACGGACCCGGTCATCCTCGTGGCGGATGAGCCGACAGGAGACCTGGACCGGGTCTCCGCGGAGGAGGTCCTGCAACTGATGGACCGCCTGGTCCGCGAATTCGGCAAGACCATCATCATGGTGACCCACGACCCGCGCGCCGCCGGGAAAGCACACGTCGTAAGACACCTGGAAAAGGGGGAGCTGACGGCGTGAAGGAACGCCGAACGCGGTACGATGTTTTTCCTGAAGCTCATCATCCGTAATGCATTCCGCCACAGACTCCGCACATGCCTTACCATTGTGGGCGTCGCCATCGCCATCCTCGCCTTCGGCATGTTGCGCACCCTGGTTGGGCTCTGGTACCTGGGGGTGGAACGCTCATCCGCTACCCGGCTCGTTACAAGGAACGCCATCTCCCTCATCTTTCCCCTCCCTCTCTCATACAAAGACAGAATCCGCCAGATACCCGGGGTGAAAAGCGTGTCGTTCGGCAACTGGTTCGGCGGCATCTACATCGATGAGAAGCACTTCTTTGCCAATTATGCCATAGAGCCGAAGAACTATCTCGACCTCTATCCGGAATTCATCCTGCCGCCGGAAGAGAAGGAGGCCTTCATCCGCGACCGGAAGGGGTGCATAGTCGGCAAAAGGCTTGCTGACATGTACGGCTGGCGGATCGGCAGCCTGATCACCCTACGCGGGACGATCGTCCCCGGACAGTGGGAGTTTGTCCTCCGCGGCATATACAAGGGAGCGGATCGGGGCACTGAAGAGCGGGTGCTGATGTTCCACTGGGAATATCTGAACGAGACCATGAAGAAGACCATGCCACGCCGGGCCGACCAGGTTGGATATTACATGATCGGGGTAACCAGCCCGAACCTGGCTGCGGAGGTGGCCCAGGAGGTGGACCGGACCTTCAGGAACTCCCTGGCGGAGACCCTCACCGAAACGGAGCGGGCCTTCCAGATGGGGTTCGTCTCCATGACCGAGGCGATTATGATCGCCATCCAGATCGTCTCCTACATAGTCATCGTCATCATCATGGTAGTGGCAGCCAACACCATGGCAATGACGGCCCGGGAGCGGATCCCCGAGTACGCCACACTGAAGACCATGGGTTTCGGAGGGATGCACATCGCGGTGATCGTCTTCGGCGAATCGGTGTTCATTACCCTGATCGGCGGGGTACTGGGGGTGCTCCTCACCTTCCCCGCGGCCCAATGGATAGAAACCGAGCTGTCACAGTTCTTCCCCTTTTTCAGCGTTTCGCCGGCGACAATCTACCTCGATCTCATAACCGCGGCCGGGATAGGGGTGGTGGCGGCGATTTTCCCCACCTGGCGGGGCGCGACCATACGGATCGCCGACGGGCTGCGCAGGATTGGGTGAACCATGGCCATTCCTTATTCCTACAGCTTCCGCAACCTCTGGACCCGGCGCCTGACCACGGTTCTCACCGCCTCCGGCATGGCGCTGGTGGTCTTCGTCTTCGCCGCCACCCTGATGCTTGCCGAGGGGTTGCAGAAGACCCTGGTGGCGACCGGTTCCTACGACAATGTGGTGGTCATCCGCAAGTCGTCCAATTCCGAGGTACAGAGCAGCGTAGAGCGTTCCCAGGCATCCATCGTCGAGAGCCGTCCGGAGGTGGCTATCGGAGAAGACGGCCGGCCCCTTCTGGACAAGGAACTGGTGGTCCTCATCAACCTGACGAAACGGGGGACCAGCAAGCCAGCCAATGTGGTTATCAGGGGGGTGGGTCCCAGCGGACTCCCCTTAAGGCCCCAGGTGCGGCTGGTCGCAGGACGGATGCCGCGTCCCGGCTCGGCCGAGGTGATTGCCGGAAAGAGCATAGCCGAGCGCTTCCAGGGAGGGGGGATCGGCGAGACCCTCCGCTTCGGCATGCGCGACTGGACCGTAGTCGGGATATTCAGCGCCGCTACAACCGGCTTCAACTCGGAGATATGGGGGGATGTGGACCAGCTCATGCAGGCCTTCCGCAGGCCTGTCTATTCATCGGTGCTGTTCCGGCTGCGCGACTCGTCCGAATTCGAGGGGTTCAAAGAACAGATCGAGAGCGACCCGCGCCTTACCCTTGAAGCCAAGCGCGAGACGCGCTATTATTACGATCAGTCGGAGGCGATGGCCAAGTTCCTGCGCATTCTCGGGCTATCCCTGACCATCATCTTCTCCCTCGGGGCAGTGATAGGCGCCATGATCACCATGTACGCGGCCGTGGCGAACAGGACCACCGAAATCGGCACCATGCGGGCTCTCGGCTTCGGCAAGGGGAGCATTCTCAGCGCATTCATCCTGGAGTCCCTGCTCCTGGGATCAGTGGGAGGGGTGCTCGGGATTTTCTTCGCCTCCTTCATGCAGGTTATTACCATATCCACCATGAACTGGCAGACCTTTTCCGAGCTTGCCTTCAGCTTCACCCTGACGTTCGAGATCGTCTGGAAATCGCTCCTCTTTTCCCTTATCATGGGGCTTGTCGGCGGAGTGCTGCCGGCAATACGGGCGGCCAGGATGAGTATCGTCGAGGCGCTGCGGGCGTCGTGATGGGCAACGCGCCTTTTCCGCTATCTCTGCGTAACTCTTCGGGATCGCTTGTTCAGCGTAGCGCTGCTACGCCTCCACACAATCCCTCGACAGCCTTGATATAGCGAAAAATGCGCGTTGCCCCTGAACTACAGCTTGCATTGTATTGTCCTTGCTGCCTGGCATTTGGACATTTCAGCAAATTTTAAATCAGCTGTATCGGAGGAAATAGATGAAACGTTTCAACCTGGGTGCAAGGAATGTAGCCATCCTGCTCCTTTTCATCTCCCTGCTGTTCTACGGCATCGACTTCCTCGTCTTCGGCCATGCCCCGGATATCGCCGCCGGCTTCCTCGGCAATTTTGCCTTTCTTCCCATATATGTCCTCTTTGTCACCCTGGTGATCGAGCGGGTCATAAGAGAACGGGAGAGGCAGGTCATCCGGCAGAAGCTGAACATGGTGATCGGTCTCTTTTTCAACGAGGTCGGCACGGACCTGTTGCGCAATCTTACCGGTTTTCTCGACGATCCCCGTGATTTGATCGAGCGTCTGAAGGTGACCGTCTACTGGAGCGACCGCGATTTCAAGGAGGCGGCCAGTTTTCTGGCGCGCTGGGAACAGAAGGTCGACAGCCGGACCGGGGACCTGGCGTGCCTGCGGGATTACCTCGTCGGGAAAAAGGGAGCCCTGCTGGGGCTTCTGGAAAACCCCAACCTGCTGGAGCATGAAGCGTTTACCGACCTTTTGTGGGCGGTTTCCCATCTTTTGCAGGAACTGGAGGCGAGAAAATCGCTGACCGGACTTCCCGACACCGACTTGAACCACCTTTCGGGAGACATCCAGCGGGCTTATACCTACCTGCTGCGGGAATGGCTCATCTACATGCAGCATCTGAAGGCCGATTATCCATACCTCTTTTCCCTGGCGGTGCGGATGAACCCGATGGATCCCGAAGCGCGGCCGGAGGTGATGTAGTAAATGCCTGTTCCGCCGGCCTCTGCACGGTAAAGATTATTATCGATCAGGAAAACAAAAGAGGCATTCCAATAAAGATAATAATATTCATTATCAATAAATGTGCTATAATATCAATTGAAGAGAAGTGAATATTGGGAACAAGCGTGAGAAAGAAGGTGACGTGAATGGTAAAAGAAACCTTTGACAGCAAGAGGGAGAAGAGCCACGTGGCGATTATGGACAGGGAATTGTTAAATGAGGCGATCTCTGATAGAGAGAACGTGCATAACATAAAGCGCTGACGGCAAAGCATGAAAGTCAGGCGGGGAGCAGGGGACGAAAATCATCCTGCTCCCCTTTTTCTGACCGCACTCTCCCTTTCTTGAATTTGGGATTATTACTGTTTAACAATAAAGGGGTTTTATCACTGTAAAGTATGGACCGACAGTATTGTTTTCTGCTGAGTGACATTGTGATCCGGCATGTTAACCAAAAAACTATTTGCTTTTTTAGGGACTTTGCATTAGATTAGCTCCCTCCACGATATAACCGATTCCCTCCAAAAGGCTGAATTACCTTGCATAACAAAAAGATGCTAAAAGATTTGCGAGACGAAATCGATGCGCTGGACGACCGGATCATGGAGTTCCTGAACCGGCGGGCGGCACTGGTCATCGAGGTGGGCCGGCTTAAGTCCGCAAAAAAAGGTGAGTTCCATGTCCCGAGCAGGGAACGGGAGATCTACGATCGACTGACCGCGAACAACCGGGGACCATTTCCCAATGAGGCCTTAAGGAGCGTTTTCCGGGAGATTATTTCCGCATCGCTCGCCCTGGAGGCGCCGATGAAGGTGGCCTTTTTCGGCCCCAAGGCAACCTTTACCCATCTGGCCGCCATGCAGCAGTTTGGTCTCTCCGCCGAACTGGTGCCACAGAAGTCGATCCCGGCGGTGTTTGAAGAGGTGGGGAAGGGGCGCGCCCAGTACGGCGTGGTGCCGGTGGAGAATTCCACCGAGGGGATGGTTTCGCACACCCTCGACATGTTCATGGAGAGCGATCTGAAGATCAATGCCGAGGTGCTGCTGGAGATTCACCACTATCTCCTCTCCCGCACCGGCCGTCTGGAGGATATCAAGAAGGTCTATTCCCATCCGCAGCCCATTGCCCAGTGCCGCGACTGGCTGGCGGAAAACCTCCCCAACATCCCGGTGGTCGACGTGGCCTCCACGGCGGTGGCGGCGCAGATCGTCAGCGAGGATTACACCGCCGCGGCCATCGCCAGCGAACTCGCCGCTTCCATGTACGACCTCAAGATCGTCCGGGAACGGATCGAGGACCAGGTCAACAACTTCACCCGGTTTCTCGTAATCGGCAAGAAGCTGGCCGAGAGCAGCGGCGATGACAAGACCTCGCTGATGTTTTCGGTAAAGGATGAGGTCGGCATTCTCTACAGGATGCTGGAACCGTTCGCCAAGCGCGGCATCAACCTCTCCAAGATCGAGTCGCGGCCATTGAAGAAAAAGGCGTGGGAATACATTTTTTTCCTCGATCTTATGGGACACATAGCCGATCCGGTGATTGCCGAGGCGGTGCAGGAACTGAAGCATTGCTGCCAGTTCGTGAAGGTGTTGGGATCGTATCCGAGGGCAAAATAGGGGAGCGCAACTTTCCGCAATCTCTGCGTTGCCTATCGCCGCGTAACGCCCAATGCACACACAAGCACGTCTCGCGCCACACTCCCCAGGTGCCTTGACTTTGCGACAATTTCGCAGGAATTGGACAGCGAAGGCTGCCCGTAAGGTGAGGCCGCAGGCCGAATCAAAAATTTGTGCTCCCGGTTTGTTGAGATTAAAGGAAATTTCATGCCCCTCATCAATAAGTTGGTCATAATCGGCGTCGGCCTGATCGGCGGGTCGCTGGCCCGGGTCTTGCGGGACAGGGGGGAAGTGGGCGAGATCGTCGGTGTCGGCCGCGGCGCTGCGAATCTGCAGAGGGCTGTGGAACTCGGGGTCATTGACTGCTACACCCACGACCCGGTCGCTGCGGTAGAGGGGGCCGACATGGTCTTCCTGGCGATCCCGGTCTGTTCCATCGCCGCCATGACGGCACGGATCGCCCCGGCCCTGGCGCCCGGCTGCGTGGTAACCGACGGGGGGAGCGTGAAGGGGGAGATCGCCGCCGCCTGTGAGCCGCTCATGCCGCCGGGGACCTTTTTCGTCGGCGGACACCCCATCGCCGGCACCGAAAAATCAGGGGTGGATGCATCCTTTCTTAGCCTTTATCAGGGGAGGCGCTGTATCATCACCCCGACCCCGAATACCGATCCCGCAGCCCTCAACAAGGTGGTGCGGATGTGGGAATGTGCCGGCAGCGAGGTGATGCTCATGGATGTGGCCAAGCACGACCGGGTGCTGGCAGCCATCTCTCACCTCCCGCACATGGTCGCCTATGCGCTGGTCAACGCGGTCGGGGACTACGACCGGTTCGATGAGAGTATCCTCAAGTATTCAGCCGGCGGTTTCAAGGACTTTACCCGCATTGCGTCGTCAGATCCGGTGATGTGGCGGGACATCGCAATGATGAACCGAGAAAGCGTCCTGGAGTTGATGGACTTTTTCGCAGGGTATTTTGCCGAGTTGCGGCGGCTGGTGGAAAAAGGGGACCCCCGGGAACTGGAGGACTTTTTCGCCAGGTCGAAAGAGAAGCGGGATGCAATAGAGTAGGCTGAAAAGAGAAGGGTGAAGGGTGAAGAGTGAAGTAAGAAGGATGAATTATGAAGTATGAAAAAGGCTAGCTGCCAACGGCTATGGATTAAGTTGTTTCCTTCAGCCTCCAGCCTTCGGCCCTGGAGTTTTCTTGCAAAGTTTGACCATACAACCCGCAAAAAGTATCCGCGGCGAGATAACGGTGCCGGGTGACAAGTCCATCTCCCACCGCGCCATCATGTTCGGCTCCATCGCCCGGGGGGTCACCACGGTACGCGGTTTTCTCCGGGGCGAGGACAATTTTGCCACCCTCAATGCGTTCCGCGCCATGGGGATCGGCATAGATGATGACGGGGAACTCCTGCGGATCGGAGGAAAGGGGCTGCACAGTCTGGCCGAGCCCGGTGACGTGCTGGATTGCGGCAATTCCGGTACTTCCATCAGGCTCATCGCCGGCCTTCTGGCCGGGCAGCGCTTCTTTTCCGTGTTGACCGGCGACCGGTACCTGCGCAACAGGCCTATGGGGCGGGTCATCGAACCGCTCTACCGGATGGGGGGATGCATTTTCGGCCGCGCCGGCGGCGACAAGGCCCCGCTGGCGATTATCGGCAAGGAGCTGAAGGGAATAGCCTATACATCCAGGGTAGCGAGCGCCCAGGTGAAATCGGCCATATTGCTGGCGGGACTTTACGCAGCAGGGGAGACGGAGATCCGGGAGCCGCACCTCTCCCGCGACCATTCGGAGCGGATGCTCCGCCATTTCGGCGCTGCTGTCGAGACCTTCAACGGCGGGGTCAGGGTAGCCGGCGGCCGCGAATTGCAGGGGCGTGACATCATCGTGCCGGGGGATATCTCATCCGCGGCTTTTTTCCTGGTGGCGGCGACCGTTGTTCCCGACTCCGAGCTTCTTATCCGCGGGGTAGGCGTAAACCCCACACGAACCGGCATCCTCGACATCCTGACTGCGATGGGCGCCGACATCGAACTCCTCGACCGGCGCGATCTTTCCGGTGAGCCGGTGGCGGACATTCTTGTCAGGTCGGCGCGGCTTAAGGGGATCGAGATCGGCGGCGATCTGGTGCCGCGGGCCATCGACGAATTCCCCATCCTCTGTGTGGCCGCTTCCCTGGCGGAGGGGCGGACGGTCATCCGGGACGCCCGGGAGCTGCGGGTCAAGGAAACCGACCGGATTGCCGCCATGGCCGCCAATCTCGGCAAGGCCGGGGTGCCGGTTGTTGAAACGGAAGACGGTATGGAAATCGATGGGAGCGAACATCTGCAGGGATGCATGGCGGAAAGTTTCGGCGACCATCGCATCGCCATGTCCATGCTGGTGGCCGGTCTTGCCGCAGCCGGAGCGGGCGCCGTCCGTGACGTGGAATGCATCGCCACCTCTTTCCCTGATTTTACCGAACTCCTCGATAAGGTAGCCGTACGATGAGTTGTCAAACTGCGCAGCCCAGGCCGGGGGGGTTGATAATCGCCATCGACGGACCCTCCGGAGCAGGGAAAAGTACACTTACGCGACTTCTGGCCGAGCGGCTCGGCTATATTCATATCGATACCGGCGCCATGTATCGCGCCGTTGCCCTGGCGGCAAAACGCGCCGACGTCGCGGTTGACGACGAGGAGGGATTGGCCGTTCTCTGTCGGGGATTGACCATCTCTTTTCTGCGTGCCGAACGTGGCTGCCGGGTGATGATGAACGGCGAGGACGTTTCCGAGGCGATCCGTGCCCCGGAGATCAGTCTACTTTCCTCCACGGTCTCGGCCAGGAAGAGCGTCAGGGACTGCCTTCTTAATCTGCAAAGGGAGATGGGGAAGGCTGGCGGGGTGGTCCTGGAGGGACGTGATATCGGCACCGTGGTCTTTCCCGATGCCGATATAAAATTTTTCCTGACTGCCTCGGCTGCGGAGCGGGGGCGGCGTCGCTATCTGGAGATGCGGGCCAGGGGGGAGGATGTTTCCCTGGAAGGGACGATAACCGAAGTCGCGCAGCGCGACGAACAGGATGAACAACGGGAACATGCCCCTTTGCGCAAGGCCGCCGATGCCATGGACATCGATTCTTCGGGGCTCACGATCGAAGAGGTGCTGACTCTGATGGTAGGGAAGATAAAGGAAAGAGTGAATAGTGAATAGTGAATAGTGAATAGATGAATAGTGAAGGTATCGGTTTTCCTCTTTTTATTTTGACCGGAGTTTACATATGGAAATCTTACTTGCCAAACAGGCCGGATTCTGCTTCGGCGTCAAGAGGGCCACACAGATGGCCTTCGAGGCGGCGGACAAGGGTGAAGAGACCTTCACCCTGGGTCCGATTATCCATTCGCCACAGGTGGTCCAGAGGCTGGAAGAAATGGGGGTAAAGGTACTGAAGGACCTTGCCGACCTGGATACGGGAACCATTATTATCCGCTCCCATGGGGTTGCGTCAGAGGAAATCTCGGAGGCGACCCGCAAGGAACTGGAAATAGTCGATGCCACCTGTCCGTTTGTCAAGAAGGCCCAGGAACATGTAAAAAGCCTTTCCGAGGCCGGTTACGCTGTCGTGGTGGTCGGGGATGCGGACCATCCCGAAGTGCAGGGGATCGTTTCCTATGCAAAAGGGAAGGTCTACGTGGTCGGTTCCGGTGAAGAGGCGGCCAGACTTCCCCGGATGGGGAAAATAGGCGTGGTCGCCCAGACCACCCAGTCCTTCGAGAATTTGAAAAATGTCGTGGACGAGTGTCTCACCAAGGGCGGAGAAATCAGGGTATTCCACACCATCTGCGATGCCACGGCGGTACGCCAGGAAGAGGCGAAGGCGCTGGCCAGACAGGTCGATTGCATGGTCGTGATCGGCGGCTACAACAGCGCCAACACCAGGCGCCTTGCGGAGGTCTGTGCCGAGTTGCAGCCTAAAACCTACCATATCGAGACGGCGCAGCAGCTTGACTCCAAATGGTTTAAAGATGTCGGCCGGGTGGGCATCACCGCCGGTGCTTCAACTCCGAAATGGCTGATCGACGAGGTCATGGAACGTATCGATCAAATTAATAAAGACAAAAAATATTGAATTTTTGGAGAAATGTGCTATTTTATCGTGATCACATAGGCGAACTATTTCAGGGGGTACTTATTTAGATGAGTGACGACAAGAAAATCCAGAGAAACAACGATGCGCCGATCAAGCGCTTTAAGGATAATGACGAGGAGTCCGAACACGGGCCGCAAGGGGAATTTGCGGAAATGTTTCATGACAGCCTGAAGCAGCTCAAGGTCGGTGAGGTTGTCAAGGGGGTTGTCGTACAGGTAACACAGGATTTTGTGCTTGTTGATGTGGGCTACAAGTCCGAGGGGTGCATCCCGAGCAGTGAGTTTATCGATGAGAGCGGTCAACTCAAGGTGAATGTGGGTGATCAGGTAAGAGTTCTCTTCGAACGGGCCGAGAATGAGCGTGGATATATCGTTCTCTCCAAGAAAAAGGCGGAGTCCCAGGTGGCCTGGGAGGTGATCGCGGAAGCCGGCGGGGAAGGCGGGGAGATAGAAGGAAAGATCACCGGCAAGGTCAAGGGTGGCCTGGTTGTCGATATCGGTGTGCAGGCGTTCCTCCCCGCATCGCAGGTGGATATACGACCCGGCGGCAATCTGGACAAATATATCGGTCTCTCCTGCATGTTCAAGATACTGAAGATGAACAGAAAACGGGGGAACATCGTCCTGTCCCGCAGGGTTTTGCTGGAAGAAGAGCGGGACGCGCTGAAAAAGGACACCCTGGCTAATCTGGCGGAGGGACAGATCCTGGAAGGGGTGGTGAAGAATATCACCGATTATGGGGCGTTCGTGGATCTGGGCGGGCTGGACGGATTGCTCCACATCACCGATATGTCCTGGGGGAGATTGAACCATCCTTCCGAGGTTATCAAGGTTGGAGACAAGCTCAAGGTCATGGTCCTGAAATACGACAGCGCCAAAGGGAAGATTTCCCTGGGGCTCAAACAGGCCATGCCCGACCCCTGGCTTGACGTCGAGCGGAAATATCCGGTTGGCGAAAAGATTTCCGGCAAGGTTGTCAGCCTCACCGATTACGGTGCATTCGTAGCCCTTGAAGAAGGGGTCGAGGGGCTTGTTCACGTTTCGGAATTGTCCTGGACCAGGAGGGTGCGGCATCCCTCGGAAATCCTCAAGGTGGGGGATGAGATCGAGGCTATGGTATTGGGGGTGGACCTTGCGAACCGGCGCATATCCCTGGGTCTTAAGCAGACGATGCAGAACCCCTGGACGGTAATAGGGGAGAAATACCCCGTCGGGACAAGAATAGAGGGACAGATAAAGAATATCACCGATTTCGGCATGTTCATCGGTATTGAGGACGGGATAGACGGCCTGGTCCATGTTTCCGACATTTCCTGGATCAAGCGGGTCAAACATCCCGGCGAACTCTTCACTAAGGGGCAGACGGTAGAGGCCGTAGTGCTCAGTGTCGACGCGGAAAATGAGCGGCTCTCCCTGGGGATGAAGCAGCTTAATCCCGATCCCTGGACCGAAATCCCGAACAGATACAAACCCGGCACCCGGCTCAAGGGGAAGGTTTCATCCGTTACCGACTTCGGCATTTTTCTCGAGATCGAGGAAGGGATCGAAGGATTGGTGCATGTCTCCGAGCTTTCCCACGAGAAGCTCCCCACGCCTAAAGGGTTTGCCAACGTGGGTGATGAACTTGAGGCCGTCGTGCTCAACGTGGATGCGGTCGACCGCAAGATTGCCCTTTCCATAAAGAGCCTTCAGTCGGCCCTTGACAAGGCCGAGCTGGCGTCGTATATGGGATCCCAGGGGGAGGCGACTTCCAATCTGGGTGAGCTTTTCAAGGAAGGGCTCAAGAAAAACGGCGAGTAATGAGCCGAAATGGGCCGGTCAGTGATGAATTTTCCGCCAAATGAGGTGATAGATGACGAAGAGTGAACTGGTTGACAGGATTGTAGAGGCTAACGGCATATTGACGCGTAAAGAGTCCGAGCTTGTGGTCAACATTGTATTTGATTCCATGACTGAGGCACTGAAAAACGGCGAAAAGGTCGAGATCCGGGGGTTCGGGAGCTTTACCGTAAGGGAGAGGGGCGCCCGCGAAGCGCGCAATCCGAAGAGCGGTGAAATCGTGAATATCCAGGCCAAAAAGGCGCCGTTTTTCAAAACCGGCAAGGAATTGCGGGAAAGAGTGGATAATCTCTAGGAGACGGCAATAGTGACCTGGCGTGAGTACCGTTTGGGGATGGTACTCGGCTTTTGCGTGCCCTTCTCTTTATCCGCAGGCCGGGTATAGATCCGGTATTCTGTGCCAATAGCATTGCGCGCTGCACTCTCCCTGCATCGGGCTTGAGCACGAGGCTGCGCAGGAATATGGTTCACTATTGCCGGTACCATTCATATGCCCGGGTGGCGGAATTGGTAGACGCAAGGGACTTAAAATCCCTCGGTCGCAAGGCTGTACCGGTTCGATTCCGGTCCCGGGCACCAAGTAATAATCCAATAAGATCCAAAGAAGTCCAAAAGCCTTGAGAAATCAGGGCTTTTTCTTTTCCTGTTGTCCTGTGCAATCCATCGTTTAGATGGATGTTTGCACACTCAACATTGGAGGTGAGTTTCATGCTTGTTCGCCCCTTTTCCGATATACACGCCGAGTTCTGGTCCCAGCACAAAATTAACCGCATTCTCGGCATGGTCGTGCCCCCTCTTCCGACAGACAGCGAAACGGTTGCACTGATAGCCGGAGACCTTGGACTGGCCCACCGTCAGGAGACCTGGCTAAAGCCCCTGGGAGTTTTTTCCAGACAGTTCCGGGCCGTAGTCTATGTGGAGGGTAATCATTTCTTTTATCATAATGATTTCTTCGGGCGGATTCAGGAACTGAAGAACAAGTTGTCACTTCCCAGGAATGTCTTTTTTCTGGAAAACGAATCCGTTGAGATCGACGACATAGTATTCATCGGTGCCACGCTCTGGACCGATTTCCAGGGGAAGGACTTCTTTAAAATGCAGCAAGCCCGGAAGAACATGAACGATTTTGTGGTGATCAAGAAACCGACCGGCCAGAGGCTATTGCCGGAAGATACAGTTGATCTCTTCTGCGAATCAAGGAAATACATTTTTGATGCGATAAAGAGTGCAGGCGGGAAAAAGACGGTTGTTGTGACCCATCATGGCGTCTCACCCCTCTCCATCCATGAACGGTTCAGAGGAGACAGCCTCAACAGTGCTTTCATGACCGATCTCTCCAACGAGATCATCGACCAGGGCCCCGTCCTCTGGGTTCATGGCCATACACACAACTCCTTCGATTACATGCTCGGGAAGACGCGAGTTGTCGTGAACCCATACGGTTACAAGGATATGGAGGTAAACCCGCAGTACGATAAGAAACTGGTCATTGAGTTGTAGTCCATGTGTCGCATAACCAGGACAAGTACGCCAAACTATTCAACGGGAAACCGGACATTAACCCGACAAACCCGACTTTAATGGGGCCATAAAGGGGCCAAATGGGCCAACTACGCCAATCGGTTCCAAGAACTGTGCATGACCCCAGCGTCCGGCGGTATGATTTCCTCACGGTAGATTAAAGCCCCCTTTCGCCCTTCACTCTTCACCCTTCACTGTCCCCCGCCTCACTGAGGGTTTTCCCGATTGACTTAAGGGGTGAAAGGGTGTATTGAAATTGCTTAATTTTACGATGTTTTAGGGAGAGGGGAATGGGCTCTGTGCCCTTGGCAAATATTGGTTGATTGAGAGCCGCCTTTGTCTGCCTGGTGCTGACGGGTGGCTTTTCTGTTTGTGCAGAAGTTAACATTCCAATACCGCAGCACGTTTTACATTCCAGCGTTGAAGATGCAAAATTGCATTCCTTATCCAACTTTTTTCTAATGTGTTGCCCTGGAGACCCGACGGAAGATGGAGGAGGAGTTCGGAATGATATTCGATACCTGACGCCACCACTTTGTGACGTATTGTGTCGCAGATGTGTGGTATGGAGATAGAATGGAAATTCCTGTCCAGTACAGAGGCCGCGAGCAAGCGTTTATTAAGCACAAGCTTCTGGAGACTTATCTCTATAAGCTCTTCATGATCGTCGGACAGCATCAACCAACGATCTCTTATGTTGATTGCTTAGCTGGACCCTGGCAAGAGAACACTGAAGATATGAGTGATACCTCCATAGGTCGCTCTCTTCAGACAATGAGAAACTGTCTTGAGAGCCTTCGGGGCATGGGTCACTCCGTTCGTTTCCGGGCATTGTTTGTAGAGAAGGATGAGGAGGCATACCAGAAGCTCACAGTGTACCTTGCCTCTCTTGACACCCCTGTAGAAACTCAGTCCTTCCATGGCGAGTTCTTCCACGTTCGACATAAAATTCTCGACTGGTGCGGATCGGCCGGATTCACATTTTTCTTTGTCGATCCCCGCGGCTGGAAGAACATCGTTGAGGTTTCCACCCTGGAGCCGTTCCTTCAACGGCCCAATTCCGAATTCCTTATAAACTTCATGTTCGAGTTCATCCTCCGAGCGCATGAAATCCAGCTGCATGAGAAGGACATGATCGCTATCTTCGGTCGTGTTCCTCAGACATTTGGCATGACTCCTGAACAGAAGGAATCCTACCTTATCGATCTATATCGGGCTAACTTGAAAAGAGTTCAGCCGATGCGGGGTGGTAAGCCACGTTCTGCGACTGTCCCGATCCTGCGACCGGACAAGGACCGGACGCTATATCATCTCGTTTATTTAACACGCCATCATCTCGGCATCGTTAAGTTCATGGAAGCATCGGAACAACTCGACTTCGTGCAGAAGGTTGTCCGTATCCAGACGAAGCATGAGAAAAAAATTGAGACGACTGGCCAGCAAGCGCTATTTGGTGCACTTGAACAGGTGAAGGTAGATCAGGTCCATGTTCCTATATCTGTAGTCAAGGAATATTGGCTAAAGCAGCTCACATCTCAGCCACAACCATTCGGATTAGAAAGACTTGCCGACATGCTCGAAGAAACTGGCTGGTTCGAGGCCAACTTCCAAGAGGCTTTCTATGAGCTACAGAAAGAAGGCAAGGTTAAGAACCTTGATGATGCCGAAAAATCAAAGAGGAGCAAGAAATTCATTCACTTCACGGATAACGAACGACTGGTAAAGGTGACACTATGAGCACACAGACAAGCATAGAGTGGACTGAGCAAACCTGGAACCCAGCAGTGGGGTGCAGCAAGGTTTCGCCCGGCTGCGCACACTGCTACGCCGAGGCGATGGCCAAGCGCTTGCAGGCGATGGGCGTAAGCGGGTACGAAGACGGCTTTGCCCTTACCCTGATGCCGCATCGACTGGAAGATCCCTTGAAACGACGAAAGCCAACGGTCTATTTTGTCAACTCAATGAGCGACCTCTTCCACGAGGAGATTCCCGACGACTACATCCGGCAGGTGTTTGATGTGATCCGTTGCGCCCCGCAACATATCTTTCAGGTGCTCACCAAACGGGCCGGGCGGATGGCGACTTTCTTTAAGGACTATGAACCGCCCTTTAACGCCTGGCTGGGAGTGACGGTTGAGAATCGAGAGCACGGCATCCCCCGGCTCGACATACTACGGCAGGTTCCGGCGCATGTCCGTTTCGCCTCTGTCGAACCGCTGCTGGAAGACTTGGGCACACTGGACCTGAACGGCATCCACTGGGTCATCGTCGGCGGCGAATCCGGCCCCAAGGCCCGGCCGATGCGGCAGGAATGGGTGCTGAACATCAAGCGTCAGTGCGAGGAGCAACAATCGGTCTTCTTTTTCAAGCAGTGGGGAGGATGGGGAGCCGATGGAACCAAGCGGGCCAAGAATCGGAACGGACGGCTCCTGCAGGGGAGGACTTGGGATGCGGTTCCTACCAAACCGCAACAGCAAGCAAGTCTGAGTTTCTAAAGACAGAAGAAAATTGAGGGATCAGGTCTCAAGTGCGGCCGGGCAAGGTCGCGTAATTTAGCGGGTGCGAATCCCGCCCCGGAAGGTTGGCCAGCCACCGGGTAGCGAGTCCTTGGAGGTTGTGTGGTAACATACAACTTTAAGCGTTGGACAGCAAGCAGACAGGCCGTAAGCCGCAAGGTTGAAGGGAAAGAGCCCCGTAAGTGACGCGATGGGAAGGACGACGCAGTTTGAGATGACGGAAGTCAATACGAGCATCAACGATACTGGCAAGGAGATGTTCGCTTCCTCGGGGTCGGAGACCATGGCATGTCTGACATAGTGATTACACGGCAACCCGGGAGGCCCTGCGTTTTCTTCCCGTAAGGGGAGTATGCCGGACAACCGAAGAGGGAGAAAGGCAAATGGGGCGCAGGGAGTCGGATGGCCCAGTAGTACCGGTGAAGGCGGGTAATGCCGCTGGAGGGAAGGGGGCCACACATGGTAGCGCGGAGTGAGGAAACACCGTCCGTTCACAGAAGCGGGGAACCGGTGGCAACGAAACTGCGCCGTATAAGGGAGAATGCTCATTGATTCCTCTCTGAATGACCATGTGAGGAGCCGTGTGCGTAAATAGCGCAAGCACGGTTCTGAGAGGGGCCGGGGCCAACTGATGCATGGTTGAAATGGTGTGGCACCGCCGGGAAACCAGGCGGAAACAGAGAAAACAAACATCAACCTACAGCATCGGGAGAAACCGGTCTACTCGCC
>JBGPID010000005.1:0-25456 GCA_041484725.1 Geobacteraceae bacterium
ATTGCTTTGCGCTCCGGCTACCTACAGACCCCTCCCCCCGCTGGCGCGCCGTAGCGCTACAGCGCGCAGGCACGGAGACGCCCTTGCCTTCGGCTAGTACTTGATGTACCCTGTCTCACGACAGTGATTGGGCGAGTTCCGGGGACAGTATACGAAATTCAGTGGAATTAAATAAACTGTCCCCGGAATACCGTCCTGCTGCCGCCCACGAAGTTGAGCATCGGGAATAACAATAAAGAACGAATATGCCTGACTACCGACGTAATCACTATGTGCCCGAGTGGTACCAAAAACGCTTTCTGCCCAAAGGTCAGCGCTTTTATTACCTTGACCTGAAGCCAGAGACCGTGGTTGCCAACGGCCATAAATACCAACGGAGAGCACTTCTCCGGTGGGGACCTGATAAATGCTTTTATGAGCAGGATCTGTACACCACCCGCTTTGGGAATTGGGAATCCACTGAGATAGAACAGAAGTTCTTCGGAAAGATCGACGATTTCGGGAGGAACGCAGTCGAGTATTTCTCCACGTACAAGCATGACAGCATCAGTTCCGAAGCGCTGAATAGTATGCTGCCGTACATGACGGTGCAAAAGCTCAGGACACCGAAGGGGCTTAAATACCTCGCCCAAGCTGCCCGGTTGGACGACAAAAACCAAGTGCTTTTCAAGCTTCAAGAAATTCAACAGATTTTCTGTGCCCTCTGGAGCGAATGTATTTGGAGCATCGCTGACGCTTCCGAATCATCAATAAAATTTCTTGTCACCGACCATCCTGTAACGGTTTACAACAAAGACTGCTTCCCAGCGTCGGCATGGTGCAAGGACTGTAACGATCCGGGAATCTGGCTCTCCGCAACCCACACCCTATTTCCTCTCAACCAGAACAAGATACTGATACTCACGAACCTGTCATGGGTGCGAAATCCCTACAGCAACCCTCTTGATAAGAGGCCAAATCCGGAGCTGTTCCGGCCAGCAGTCTTTAATTTCCTCAATATTCAAGTAGGAAGGATACTATCCGAACTTGAGGTCATTGAAATCAACTACGTCCTGAAGCAGCGAGCCTGGAGGTATATTGCATCTGCTGAAGAAGAATGGCTTTATCCGGAGCGTTACATCAAAACGCAGAACTGGGATAAGTTGGGCAACGGATACCTCTTTATGCCAGATCCTCGTTCGGTCTCCTTCTCGTCGGAGATTTTAATCGGCTATACGAACAAGCGCGTCGAGGGATTTGACGCCTATGGCAGGAGGCCATGGCATCCAGAGTACGACAGCAAAGAAGAGCAAAACAGAGAATGGGAGACTTTCCAAGCGTTCAAAGGGGAGGTTGCTAGACTGTTCGGCCCGAAGCGTAGAGGTAGTAGTAACGAGTTCGGGAATTTCAATCTTGAAGACCATGAAGATAGCCCTGAACTCCACGAGTCACACCTGCGGGCTGAGAAACGCTACAGCAAGAATCGCTATAAGAAAAAACGGTAAATATAATCATCACCGAATAAAAAACATAAAGGGGTCAGGGCTACACATTTCATAAAATAAAGCCTCTGGTGTCTGGGGTCGGACCAAGTTAACTATATGAAATATCACGGCTAATGGGCTAATTTAGCCTTATTTATTGCCTTAGAGATACTTTTTTTGTCAGCAAAAAGTGGTTCTAAGGCAGATGAGAATGTTCAGCCAAGGAGGAATCGGATGAGAGAATGGTTCATAGTAGGTGCTAAACTCCTGGGACTTTATTTACTCTTCAGCACTCTCACTTTGGTAGTGAGTTCCACCGGACTCATCTCATATATTGTCAGCTCCAGAGAAAGCATCATGGGCTCATCGTCGGTTGACATTTTTCTGGTTAGCTGCTTCACTATCATCGCCAGCCTGGGATTTGCTTATATCCTCATATTTCAAACCGACTGGCTCGCAGATAGATTCAAACTCGCTTACCTGTCTCAAGTCACGCCGGCAGGTCCCGCAGGCAGCAGACTCCAGACGGGAATCATCCTGATCGGTATTTATGTTTTCTGCACGCACATTGGAAGCCTAGTCCATGTAATATTGACCAGCCTCGCTGAAAACAACATGCGTGCTGTATTTGCAGCTACCCAACCGAATGGCTTGACATTTTCACCGAGTTTCATCTCGCCCATAGCAACACTGCTTTTTTCGCTGTTCCTGATATTCGGTTCCAGAAAAATCGCGGCATTTCTGGAGAAGAAGACAATGGCGTAAGATGCCTCACTGCACTGACTCAGACCGTCCAACAGAAAGCTGAGAAAACATAAAGGGGTCAGGGCTACACATTTCATAAAATAAAAAGTACTCTTTCGTGAGAGGGCAATGGCAAGGCAGCTACGCATAACATATCCTGGCGCATACTACCACGTGACAACACGGGGAAATGAAAGAACTGATATTTATAAGAGTCAGAGAGACCGGGAAAAGTTTCTGACATACCTCGAATCCGCTAGTGAACGGTATGGAGCGGTGTTCCATGCATACTGCCTGATGAGGAACCACTATCATTTCCTGCTGGAGACACCGCAGGGTAACCTGCCAGAAATTATGCAGCACATAAACGGTGCCTATACGACATATTTCAATGTCAAGAGAAAGAGAGCAGGACACCTTTTCCAGGGAAGGTACAAGGCGATACTTGTTGAAGCTGATGAATATGCAGCGGAGCTTTCAAGGTACATTCACCTGAATCCGGTCAAGGTGGGTGTGGTAAGCAGGCCGGAGGAATATCGCTGGTCAAGCTATTGTGCGTATATCGGTAATTCCACCACGTTCAGCTGGCTCAATACCAGTTTAATTCTCGGCTGTTTCGCGCAAAAAGTGGAAACTGCTCATAACAAGTACCGTAAATTCGTCGAAGATATGATCGGGAAGGAATACGAAAGCCCGTTACGGAAAACCTTCGGTTCGGCGATACTTGGAACTGAAGCTTTTATCGAAGAGATCTCTCAAACTTATATCGCCGGAATAGAACCGGATAGAAATCTTCCTGCGCTGCGTCAGTTCGACGCCCGACTCTTGCCGGAAGAGATTGACGGCAAAGTGAAAAGTATATTTGGAGACAACGAGAAACTGGCAAGGAATGCGAGCATTCATATTTGCCATAAGTATAGCGGCGTTAAGTTGAAGGAGATTGGTCAATATTTTTCAGTTCGTGAATCGGCAATTACTGAGGCAAGTCGCAGGTTTCAATTGAGAATGGAGAAGGATAAGGAGCTAAGGGAAAAGATTAAACAGGTGAAGGATTTACTTATAATATGAAATGTGTAGCCCTGACCCCTTTAGGTTCCGCTTGACCCCATTAGGTTCCGCTTTAGGTTCCTGCTCGACTCTTCAGGTTCTGGCCCCTTTGTTCCTGTGCAGATGAGCCGGAGGAAGAGGATTTATAAGAACTTTTTGCATAGCGCGTGTGACGTAAAAGGGCCGTTTATCTTGAAGCGGCCCATATTTTTGCAAGCTTTGCCGACAAAGTAAACAAGGATTAGGGTTAGCCATAAACCCGCTTAGATCCGGGCCAGACAGTGCTGAAACCAGGGTTTCGCAGCTCAAGTTTAACCTATGGATATCTTTGAAAAGACAATAAAAACCGACACCATATGGGTATCAACCGGATGAACATCTTTGGCATGTTTAATGAATATTATTAGAAATTTGAGCAAATATCAAATGAACGTTGCCTTTGGTGTCTCCAAATAGATAAGGAGGTTTTTATGTCAGAAAAGTACAGGCTTGTTTTTAACGGCGAGGTTACGGAAGGGGCAGACATTACTTCGGTAAAGAACAATGTCAGGGCGCTTTTGAAAACTGATGAAACGAGAATTGAACAAATCTTTAATGCCGGTTCTACTACGATAAAAAACGATATTGATTATGAAACCACTCTCAAGTACAAGGCCATATTCGAGAAAACCGGCGCAAAATGCTCAATTGAGCCGCTCGCGGAAGTCGCTCAGCGACCCCAGGCAGCACCCGATGTAAAGGCAGCTGCTCCAAGGGCGATAAGCAGGAGGCTCGATATAAATCTGCCATCGGAGTTCAATGCGGTCAAGGATAGGGATGAGGAAATCTACTGGGTCGGCAAACCCAACTTTACGGCTTTTATCATTACGGGGATCCCGTTCCTGATACTGGGATTGTTGTGGGGATCTTTCGACTATTTCGGGTTTATTAGGCACGCGAAAAATATGCCCTTAGGCTTCGCCGTTCCCTTCTTCACACTCCATCTGATCCCTTTTTGGGGAAGTATTCTGAATATGGTCCGCTTGTTTCTGGTCCACGGCAATACATGCTATGCCTTTACGAATAAACGCCTGATGATGCGGAGCGGCTTCTGGGGCACGGATTTCAAGGCGCTCGACTATGACAAGATTACGGAAATAGACGTTAATGTCAACCCGATTGAGAATATGCTGGGTGTCGGCACGATCAGAGCCTTCTCCGGCAGTACCAACAACAGAGGCGCGCGGATCTATGATTATTTCATTGGGGTAGACAATCCCTATGAAGTTTTCAAGAGTATCAAGGGGGTCTCGGTAGACATCAAAACTGACTGGAATTATCCGAATGCCATGCGTCCGAATAATAATCCCGGATATCATACGGAGTACAAAAGAAGCTGAATCGCCGGCCAAGCCGATTCCCGGATACCTCAAGGAGGGTCGATTGCAGGCATAGGCCGTTCGTTTTCCGAAAGGCTGTAGGGAATTGTCATGACAAAAATCAATTCGATAAGATTCGTTCTCTTGATATCCCTGATCCTTGGTTCAGCGAGTTGTGACAACTCCAGGGTGAAAGGAACGATTACTTTTGAAGGAACAAAAATCAATAAATTAACATCCGTCCAGCCCAAGTTCTGGTTTAGAAACGAAGATAAAAATACCATTATGAATCCAAACATTAAGTATAAAAAAGGAGAGCTTGCCATTTATGATATCCCCCCGGGTAATTATGGAATGAGTGTGGATATTGATGCAAACCTGGAGAATCCGTCGATGTATCCGGGCGATTACAGATCATGGACTCAATTCAGCGTTACCGAAGGTAACAAAACGTACCTGGATATCGAATTGAATAAGATTATCCATTTGCTGCTGCCGCAAGACAACTCGGTTGTTATGCAGCATTGGGATTCCGAATGTGAAAACAAAGCATCGTTCCCTGCTCTCTTGAAGTTTTCATGGGAGTCGATGGGAAACGATGTTTATTATGACTATTCGATTCAAAAGATGAGCTGCAAGCCATACAAAACTATTGACTCTGTTATCGGCGCGACCAGCAAAGATACAACCGTTTCGATGACATTGCCCGAGAGTGCACCTAATGAATTCTATCAATTCAATTTGGCTGCAAGAAAGAATGGTAAAATTATCGGGACGTTAATGACCCATGGTGGCATTGGTTATGGTTGGGATTATCGATTCCGTGTGAAATAGGCAAAAAGGACCCGTATGATTTGTCCGAAATGTTCATATGAGCAGGCTGAAGGGAACAGCGAGTGCCAGCGCTGCGGTGTGATATTCGCCAAGGTGCGCGGCGATGGCGAAGTCCGGGCCGATCGGCATGAATTCCGGGAGCGCGAGGCACCTGTATCATTATCCGCGCCGGGAGGGGCGCTTGCGTGGCTTAAGGAGCGGGTCCTGACGGTTCCACCGGGAGAAAACGGCATGATGGTTGCGGGGAGGGGGGCCTTCTACCTGGTGCTTCTCATCTGGGGAGGGCGTCTTATCACGAGCTCGATCCAGTCCAATTATGTCGGGGAGTCATTCATCCACCTGATCAACCTTCCGTTCCACGAGGCGGGACACATCTTTTTCTCCCCACTGGGCCGCTTTATCCAGGTCCTGGGAGGGACCCTCGGCCAGTGGCTGGTGCCGTTCATCGTTATCTGCGCATTTCTTCTGAAGGGTAATCCGTTTGGCGCAGCGGTCGGCCTCTGGTGGCTCGGGGAGAGCTTTCTGGACATCGCCCCCTACATGGATGACGCCCGTGCCGGACAACTTCCCCTGCTTGGCGGTGTCACCGGGAGCGAGGTGGAGGGCTACCATGACTGGGAGGTCATTCTCACCAGACTGAACTGGCTCCAACATGACCACCTGATTGCACGTATATCATTCACCGTCGGCACCATACTCATGATCCTCTCACTCGCCTGGGGGGGCTTCATCCTCTGGCAGCAGTTCAGGCACCTGAAAAACAGAATCTAAGCTTAATAATTGAAAGGGTCATAACTATAACATTCTGCCGACTGGGACTAAACCCCTTCTGGTTAAGCTCATGTCAGTTACCCCTGCAGCTGATGTCTGACGTTCGGTGACAAAGGAGATAGCATTGAAAGAGTCTTATGTACATGGCTACCATCTTAAAGAAAACATCCGCCTTCAGGATCAGGCTTCTACACTTGTCGAATTGCTGCACTCGGACACCATTTATCCGTCAGGCAGCAAGATATTGGAAGTGGGCTGCGGAGTTGGCGCACAGACGGTAACACTTGCCAGGTATAGCGCGGATGCACTTTTCACTTCCGTTGATATATCCGAAGAGTCCCTTGTCACGGCCAGATTGAATGCCGAGGCTGCGGGGATCACCAATGTCAATTTCCAGCAAGGTGACATCTTCCATTTACCCTTCGCGCCGGATTCATTCGATCATATTTTTGTCTGTTTTGTTCTCGAGCATCTCCCCCATCCAGTCAAGGCATTGAACATTCTGAGAAGCTATCTGAAGATCGGCGGATCAATAACCGTGATAGAAGGTGATCACGGTTCAGCATATTTCTTTCCCGACAGTGATGCGGCTCATAAGGCCATCAGCTGCCAGGTTGAGCTGCAAAAACGATCCGGCGGGAATGCAAATATCGGCAGAGAACTCTATCCGCTCTTGAACGGGGCCGGTTTCGGGGAAATACATGTTTCTCCTCGACTGGTTTATGTTGATGCCGGCAAACCTGAACTCGTCGATGGCTTCACAAAAAAGACCTTTACCGCCATGATCGAGGGTGTACGTGAATCTGCAGTTACAGCGGGGCTGACTGACCAACACACCTTCGACAAAGGGATTCAAGATCTTTATCGGACAACGGAACCGGATGGAGTTTTCTGTTATACTTTTTTCAAGGCAGTTGCCATTAAGGAGTAGATGCGTGCGGAATTCATCCGTATGGGGGGCAAATCTATCATTCAGGACAATTGGAGGCATCACAAATGATCAGATACATGGGTAATACTGCACTGCGTAACATCATGATTGTACTGACGTGCTTTGCGATCACCGCAGGTTGTGCGAATTTTGCAAAACAAAGTAAGCCTTCCGTCGTCCCGGATAGACTCCCGGGGTATTTAGCGTCCGACACGCTTCCCAATAGCGAGGCGCTTATTCCGCCTCCTCCGGCTGCGGGTTCGTCCGCGCTCGCACTTGACTATGATATCAGCCGGAACAGCCTCACTCTGCGAGATTCGCCGCGCTGGACGCTGGCTGGCGAAGACGCCGACTTGATGTTTCCGCGTGCGGCCGGCACCTTCTCCTGCGCTCTGAACGTTCCGATCACTGAGCAGGACACGCCGCACCTCTACACGCTGATGCGCCGCGTTCTCTCTGATATGAATATTTCTACCTCCAAGGCCAAGAATAAGTACATGCGTGCTCGACCATTCGTCGTTAACAAAGAACGTACCTGCTCACCGAATGATGAACAGTTCTTGATGAAGAATGGCTCTTACCCTTCCGGGCATAGTGCAGTCGGCTGGGCATGGGCGCTCATCCTTAGTGAGATTTCCCCCGAGCAGGCATATGCGATCCTTGCCAGGGGCCGGGCGTTCGGACAGAGCCGTGTGATATGCAACGTTCACTGGCAGAGCGACGTGATTGAGGGACGTTTCATGGGCGCTGCCACGGTCGCTCGACTGCACGCCGATCCGCTGTTCCGGGCCGACCTGGAGTCCGCCAAGACCGAAATTGCGGTGGTTCGTGCCAAAGGGCTGAAACCTGCGCGTGACTGTAAGGCCGAGGCCGATGCTCTTGCCCAATATCCGCAGCTGGCGCCGTGGCCCGCCAACAAATAGTCTCATGAGGGAGTATCGGGGCAGCCCTAAAATATAAGGAACTGATATTTCAAGGCCCAAATAGCCGCTGGTTGCAAGACGCACAAGGAGCTTGAACATGGAACAGAGAAAACTGGGAACGCAGGGTCTGGTCGTATCGGCCCAGGGATTGGGCTGCATGGGGATGTCGGATTTTTACGGGGAAAGGAATGAGGTCGAATCCGTTGCCACTATTCATCGCGCCCTGGAACTGGGCGTCACCCTGTTGGATACCGCCGACATGTACGGCCCATTCACCAACGAAGAGCTGGTCGGCAAAGCGATCAAGGGAAAACGCAAAAAAGTGATTGTGGCGACAAAATTCGGCATTGTCCGTACCAGCGACCCGAACTACCGCGGCGTGTGCGGCAGGCCGGAGTATGTGCGCTCGGCCTGCGACGCATCGCTGATGCGGCTGAAGTCGGATCATATCGACCTCTACTACCAGCACCGGGTGGACCCCGATGTCCCCATCGAAGAGACCGTGGGGGCCATGGCCGACCTGGTCACGGCCGGCAAGGTGCGCTTTATCGGGCTCTCCGAGGCCGGTGTCCAGACCATCCGCCGTGCCCATGCCGTGCACCCGATCACCGCCCTGCAGAGCGAGTACTCGCTCTGGTCCCGCGACCCGGAAGACGAGGTGCTGCCGGCCCTGCGCGAGCTGGGGATCGGCTTTGTTGCTTACAGCCCGCTGGGGCGCGGTTTCCTGACCGGGCAACTGAAAAGCCCCGACGATTTTGCGGCCGACGACTACCGTCGCCTGTCACCCCGCTTTCAGGGGGAGAACTTTACGAAGAACCTGGAACTGGTGGAGCGGGTCAAGGCCATCGCCGAACGGAAGGGGATCACCCCTGGACAGCTGGCCCTGGCCTGGGTGCTGGCCCAGGGGGACGACATCGTGCCGATACCGGGGACCAAACGGAGGAACTACCTTGAGGAGAATATCGCCGCCGTAAAGGTGGCGATCAGCGAGGCCGAAAAGGCGGAGATCGCCGAAGCCCTGCCCAAAGGGGCGGCCAGCGGGGAGCGCTATCCGGCAGCCATGATGACGACCATCAACCGCTGATAGCGATTCCAAATCAAGGCGCTATTCTCGTTGACTCGTCTTCGGCTCCTTAACGTACCCCTCTCTCTATCTCTCCCGGAGGGAGAGAGTATCCTGTTTACCCTCTCCCTCCGGGCAACCATGGGGGCCAGGCGCTCAATGTTCACTATTTTGATTCAGACCGCGTTAAGAAGTTTCGAGATATGGTGTAAATTGTAAAAGTAAAAGGGTTCTACAAAGTGCATAATGAGCGCTTGACCCCTATTCTTTTCCTCGTTAAAATAAATTATGTCCATCCGGAGTCTCAGTATGGAAACGGAGTAATTTTTTAAAACTCTTTGTGAAGTCCAAGGGATTATCTCGATGAAAATGGTCTGCGCATGGTGTAACAAGCAGTTATCCCAGGATGTCGGACAATCCGATGACAAGATATCCCATGGGATTTGCAATGAATGCCGTGATTATTTCTTTTCTCCGCAGGGGCCGCCGTCTTTTGCCAAGTTCCTTGACATGCTGGACGTGCCAGTACTCGTGGTGGACGATGACGTCAAGGTCGTCGCAGCAAATGAAAAGGCCCGCAGCCTGCTCGGGAAGTCTGGCGACGAGTTGTCGGATATGTATTTGGGCGAGGCGATCGAGTGCCCATATGCACGACTTCCCGGAGGGTGTGGCAGTACGGTGCACTGCAGAAGCTGCACTATCCGGTTGACGGTTCTGGATACCTATTTGACAGGCCGGAGTAATTATGATGTGCAGGCATACAAGGATGTCTGTTTTGACGGAGGGATAAGAAACATCTCTTTTCTCATCTCCACCGTGAAGTCAGGGGAATTCGTATATCTCAAAATCCATGAAATCAAAGGTGAGGAGCGTGAACAGGAAAAAGCGGCATGAATAGAGATGGACGAAGAATTTCCGTAACTTTTGCCGGCACTTTCCCAAGTTCCTGTTCACCTTTTAAGCCACTCCCGTGACTTTATTGTATGATTACCACCCCAGCGGCTTACTTGAACTCATGATATAATTGGCACTATGAAAAAGATTCTCCTCGTCGATCACATACTTGAAGGCATTGCCGAGAAGGAAAGTGTGCTGAGCCGGGCCGATGTCCGCATTCTCAGGGCCGCTTCCGCAAAGGAGGCTTTCCGGCTTCACCAGAAGGAGCGGGCCGACTTGATCGTCGCCGAGCTGGATCTCCCCGTTCAGGGGGGTGATACGCTCTGTTCGATGATCCGGCAGGAAGGGAAGATGCGGAACGTCTCCATCATCCTTGTCTGCGGCGATACGCCGGAAGAACAGGAACGGGTGGCAGGATGCGGCGCCAATGCCTGGCTGACAAAGCCGCTGCAAGAGGAGTCGCTGCTGGAAAAGGCCGCTCAGCTACTGGTGGTCCCGGCACGGCGAAGTTATCGCCTTATTTTGAGTGCTCATGTCGACTGCATGCTCGGTAAAATGAAGTTTTTCTGCATGACCGGCAATATCAGCGTATCCGGGATGATGATCGAAACGGACAAGCAACTCAGCCGGGGGGACTGGCTCACCTGCTCGTTCTTCTTGCCCGGATTGCGCAAGATCGAAGTCAACGGCGAAGTGGTCAGGTTCTTGCGGATGGCGGCCAACGCCTATAGCTACGGCATCCGCTTTATCAACCTGACCTCGGACCACCGGCTGGAGATCGAGAAATTTATTGCCGTAATAGGGAAGAGGTCGATTATGAAAAGCCTTAGAGAGCGGCAATTCCTGAAGGGGAGCACCTAGTAACGACGGCCCTGAAACGTCTTCCCCACGGCCAACTCGCCGTATGCCACCCGCTGAATCTCACCTACAATCGCTTCCTTATTCATAAAGCAACTGTCTGTTTGCAGGCAGGGCAGGGAACTGTTGCAACGGAAAGTAAAAAAACTCCGTGAACGCAGTAAGCCCGATAACTCAATTCTCCTGCAACTTGCGGTACAGGGTGTTCCTGCTGATGCCGAGCCGGCGCGCTGCAATTTAACTTATGATGATGACAATGTTAATATCCCAATTCCCTTTGACTATGAGGTGAAAAAGGTGTAATAAAAAAGCGTAGATTGCGGTGTTATGGGGGATGGGTGCAGAGAAAACACCAGAATATTGAATTGCATCAAAAGCCGCTCAGGTCAGCAAAATGCTGACTGGCGGCTTTTTCAGTTGTACGGATTTGAAGTTCCAGTATTGTATGCCCAGCTATTTTCAGATGATCTTTTGAGTTGGCAAAATATCCGAAACTCTAACCCGACCCCAATTTACCCCTTGGCTCAGAAGCCTGCGAAAGAGAAGAGGTAGGCGGAATCCGTGCAGGCGTTTTTGGTAAATGACCTTGTCCCATCTCGAGGGCAAACCCCTCATTCTGCTCTCTTGCTGAAATGACCGGCATTGCGCAGCATCATATCAGCGAGATGGAGAACGGCAAGCGGCCTATCGGCAAGGAGACGGCCAGGAAACTGGCAAAGGCACTAAATATTGATTACCGGGTGTTTCTCTGAGGATTGAGGGAACCGGCACTGAACGGTTTTCCCTTCAACAATTGATCTGACCTCTTTACTGGCATCTTTACCAATTAATCCTTTCCAGTTGACATTAGAGAGGGAAAGAGGTATTAAAGATGCGTAATTTTAGGATGTTATGGAGGTAGCGTAATGGGCGTAGCGCCCTTTGGAAATATCGGTTGAATGAGAGCCGTTTTGTCAGTATCAAGCTGACGGGCGGCTTTTTCATAATCGGTTGTTCTTGTCCCATGTCAGTGGTTGACCCCATGTTTTCCTCCTAGAGGCGTATATTAATGGACCCACCCACCCACAACAAGATCGTCTCCTTCATCTGGGGCATTGCCGATGATATTCTCCGCGACCTGTTCAAGCGCGGCAAGTATCCAGATGTCATTCTGCCGATGTGCGTCTTGCGCCGTCTAGATGCCGTTCTGGAGCCAACCAAACAGGCCGTCTTGGAGATGAAGGCGCTGCTCGACCAGCAGGGGATCGTGGATGAACAGGCCCAGCGGGCCGCACTGTGCCAAGCCTCCGGACAAGCCTTCTACAACACCTCCCGCTTCACCCTGCGCGATCTCAGGTCGCGGGGCAGCCAACAGCAGCTTCGGCAGGATTTCGATGCCTACCTCGACGGTTTCTCGCCCAACGTCCAGGACATACTGGACAATTTCAAGTTCCGCAATCAGATCCCCACACTTTCCAAGGCCGACGCTATCGGCGCCCTGATCGAAAAGTTCCTCGATCCCGATATCAACCTAAGCCCTAATCCGGTCCTGAACAGCGACGGCTCGGTCAAGCTCCCGGCCATGGACAACCATTCCATGGGGACCGTCTTTGAGGAGCTGGTCCGCAAGTTCAACGAGGATAACAACGAAGATGCCGGAGAACACTGGACTCCACGCGATGCCGTCAAGCTGATGGCCAACCTGATCTTTCTTCCCATTGCGGACCGTATCCAGTCCGGTTCCTACCAGCTCTATGACGGTGCTGCCGGTACCGGAGGTATGCTGACCCTGGCGGAAGAGACGCTGCTGGAGCTGACCGCAGCCCACGGTAAGCAGGTCAAGACCTATCTCTACGGCCAGGAGATCAACCCCGAGACGTATGCCATCTGTAAGGCCGACATGTTGATGATGGGTGAAGGTGAGAACGTTGACCACATCGTCGGCGGAGCCGAGTGGTCTACCCTGTCCCATGACGCCTTCCCGGCCAGAGAATTCGACTTCATGCTCTCCAACCCTCCTTACGGCAAGAGCTGGAAGAAGGACCTGGAGGATATGGGCGGCAAGGACGGCATGCGCGACCCCCGCTTCAAGATCAGTTATGCCGACGATCCGGAATACTCGCTCATCACCCGTTCCAGTGACGGTCAGATGCTGTTCTTGGCCAACATGGCGTCCAAGATGAACCACAAGACACCGTTGGGGAGCCGCATCGCCGAGGTCCATAACGGCTCATCCCTGTTTACCGGCGACGCCGGGCAGGGGGAGAGCAACATCCGGCGTTGGATCATAGAGAACGACTGGCTGGAGGCCATCGTCGCCCTACCGCTCAATCTGTTCTACAATACCGGCATCGCCACCTACATCTGGGTGCTATCCAACCGCAAGCCCGACCACCGCCAGGGTAAAGTGCAGCTGATCGACGCCAGCGGGTGGTTCAAGCCGCTGCGCAAGAATCTCGGGAAGAAGAACTGTGAGTTGTCCGAAGGGGACATCAAGCGCATCTGCGACACATATCTCGCTTTTACCGAAACCAAGCAATCAAAGATATTCCCCAACGCCGCCTTCGGCTACTGGAAGGTCACCGTGGAGCGCCCGCTGCGGCTGCACAGCCAGTTGAACATCCCGGCTATTGAGTCGCTTCGTTTCGCCTCCGGTGATGAGGATATCCGCTCGCAACTCTATGACGACTTCGGAGATGCACTGTTGGAAGACTTCGCCGGCATCAGCAAGGAGTTGGAGAAGCGCCTGGCCGAGTGGGGCAGCGGGGACGATGACGCGGACGAAGAGGAGGCACCTCGCAAGGGCCTGTCGGAGAAGAAAAAGAAGAAGCTGCTGGATGCCGCCACTTGGGCACGGGACGCGCGACTGGTGGAGACAGCGACGGCCCTGCGGGAAGAGATCGGCGGCTCCCTGTACGAGGATTACAACCAATTCCGGGAGGCGGTGGATCTTGCCCTGAAAAAGCGGGACCGCAAGCTTTCGGCCACCGAGCTGAAGCTGATTCTCAAGGCGGTCAGCTGGCAGGTGGAGACCGCTCCACCAGTTATTGCCAAGATTCACAAGTCAGGCAAGGTCCAGGCCGATCCACTGCGGGGGCTGTTCAAGTCCACAATCAGCGGCAAGAACTGTGTGGTGGAGTACGAGCCGGACACCGACCTGCGAGACACCGAGCAGGTGCCCATCATGGAGGAGGGTGGCATCGAGGCATTCATCCGCCGTGAGGTTCTACCCTACGCGCCGGACGCCTGGCTCGATGAATCCAAAACCAAAATCGGCTATGAGATCAGTTTTACCCGCCACTTCTATAAGCCGCAGCCTCTGCGGACGTTGGAGGAGATACGCGCTGATATTCTGGCCGTGGAGAAGGAAGCCGAAGGGTTACTGGACAATCTGCTGAAGGTGGAGACAGTATGATTGCAGACCTGAAACCATACCCGGAGTATCTGGAGTCAGGTTTGCCGTGGGTAGGCACAATGCCTGCAAATTGGCAGCAGAGACGCATGAAGTTTTTGTTCCATGAGAGGGTTATGAAAGGATTCCCGGATAAACCCCTACTTGCTGCAACACAGACTAAGGGTGTTGTCCGGAAGGAGGATTACGGCACGAGAACGGTGACGGCGCAAAAAGATCTCCATTTTCTAAAATTAGTAGAGACTGGAGACTTCGTTATAAGCCTTCGTTCATTTCAAGGGGGTATTGAGCTTGCGCATTGTCAGGGGATCATCAGCCCGGCTTATACGGTTTTGGCTCCTATGCAAGATACACACTGCAACTATTTCAAACACTTCTTCAAATCTCCAGATTTCATAAGTAGCTTGACACTTTTCGTGACTGGTATTCGAGAAGGTCAAAATATAGATTACGAACGTTTGAGTCGAGCTTATATGCCGTTACCATCTTCAGAAGATCAGGAGCTAATAGGACGCTTTCTCGACCACATCACCCGGCGGATCGAGCGCACCATCCGGGCCAAACGAAAAGTGATTGCGCTGCTGTACGAACAGAAGCAGGTTATTATTCACCGTGCGGTTACCCGTGGATTCGATCCGAACGTACGGCTGAAGCCGTCCGAAATCCCGTGGCTGGGGGAAATCCCTGAGCATTGGGAGGTATTGCCAGTCAAACGATGCTCAACGGTCATATCGAAAGGTACAACCCCATCAACGGAAGGGAGAGTGATTTTCGACATAGGACCGATTCGTTTTATAAAGGCGGAAAGTATCTCTGGAGGTGAAATTGTCAATAAACCGATAGCGTTTATTGATCACGATACAAATGCTGTGCTGCGACGTTCACAGTTACAAGAAAAAGATATTTTGTTTGTGATCGCTGGTGCAACACTAGGTAAGGTTGCAATAGTCCAGTCTAAACACCTTCCAGCAAACACAAACCAAGCTGTTGCGTTTATTCGTCCTAATAAGCGTGTTGTGCCTGAATATCTTGCTGTGTGGTTACAGTCACCTCGTATAAGGGAACAGATATGGTTGAATGCTGTCCAGTCTGCTCAACCAAATTTATCAATGGGATCACTCGGTAATTTTGCTGTACCACTTCCACCGGTCGATGAACAATCCGTGATTGTTAATGGTGTTAGTGCTGAACTGAATATCCCAAATACTATTATTATCCGCACCGAGCGAGAGATAGACCTGCTACGCGAATACCGTACCCGTCTGATCGCCGACGTGGTGACCGGCAAGCTAGACGTGCGTGATGTGGCAGCGCGGCTGCCGGATGAAGCGGAAAAACTTGAATATTTTGACGAAATAAACGATAGTGCTGAAATTGAAGAGATGGATGCCGTTGCCGAGGGAGAGGCATGACACCCGTTCCGGCCCACCCGAAAATTTATCACATTACGCACATCCGCAATCTTTCTGAGATATTGCGTTCCGGCTGCATCTGGTCTGATGCCCGGCGTGTTGATCTCGGCCTCAACTGCGAGATTGTCGGCTTATCCGATATCAAGCGGCGCCGCCTGCTGGAGATCGAGGTTGACTGCCATCCCGACACAAAGGTGGGTCAATACACCCCTTTCTACTTCTGCCCCCGTTCCATCATGCTGTACATTCTGCATAAGGGAAATCATCCAGACCTGAATTATCATGAAGGCCAGCAACCCATCGTACATCTTCAGGCAGACCTGCGCGAGACTGTGCATTGGGCGGAAGCCAATAACCGTCGCTGGGCTTTTTCGGACCGTAACGCAGGTACCTTCTATGCAAACTTCTATAACAACCTTGAACAACTGGATCAGATCAATTGGGGGGCAGTCCAGTCAACGGATTTTGGCAACATGATTGTAAAGGATGGGAAGCAAGCTGAGTTCCTGCTTTGGGAATCGTTCCCATGGGTTCTGGTAGAAAGGATCGGAGTATATAATGCAGGTGTGGCGCAGCAGGTTAATCAAGTATTGGGTAATTCCGGCGTTGCTCATAGACCAGTAGTAGATGTTAAGCCGGTATGGTATTATTAGGATAAGGGAGGCCGTAATGGTTGAGTTGCGACAGGGAGATATCCTCAAGATCGATGCAGAGGCAGTGGTCAACACTGTTAATTGTGTTGGCATCATGGGGCGCGGTATTGCACTGCAATTCCGCAAGGAGTTCCCAGAGAATTATGAGGAATACCGCAAGGTTTGCGACAAGGGGGAGTTGAAGCCGGGCAAAATGTTTGTCTATGATCTCCATCGCCTTGTGTACCCTCGTTTTGTCGTCAACTTCCCTACCAAGCGTCATTGGAAGGAGCATAGCCGTATCGAGTACATCGAAACCGGGTTGAAGGCTCTGGTTGAAGAAGTCCAAAAACGCGGCATCCGGTCCATTGCAATCCCACCCTTGGGTTGCGGTCTGGGAGGGCTCGACTGGAATGCGGTTCGGCCAATGATCGAAAATGCATTTCGTGAGCTGTCCGACTTAACGGTGTTTCTCTTCGAGCCTGCCGGTGCACCTCCTGCTCCAGAGATGGTAAAGGAAAAGAAAAACCCACATATGACTACGGGTAGGGCCGCACTATTGGGGCTGATGCGGCGCTATCTGGGCGCTGTAATGGATCCGTCCGTCTCGTTGCTGGAGATTCACAAACTGATGTACTTCATGCAGGAGAGTGGCGAAGGACTTCAGCTGCGTTTCCAGAAAGGCGTGTATGGTCCTTATGCCGAGAACTTGCGGCATGTCCTCAGCCTTATCGAAGGGTACTTTATCACCGGTTATGGCGATGCGGCGGACAAGCCTGATAAGCAGATTGAACTGATGGCTGATGCTGCCGAAAAAGCAGAAACTTTCCTGACTAACCACCCGGCGACACATTCACGATTTGATCGTGTCGGTGAGTTGATAAAAGGATTCGAGACTCCATATGGCATGGAGTTGTTGGCAACGGTACACTGGGTCGTAACCCATGATGGTGCAACAACCAGTGATGAAGCCGTCGCCAGGACCTACGCTTGGAATGAAAGAAAGCGGATGTTTAAGGAATCCCATATTCGCACTGCCTGGGTTATGCTGCAACGTAAGGGCTGGCTTGCGGCATGACCACCGATACCAGTGAGCGCGGCCTTGAAGACCTGATCTGCAAAGCCATGACCGGCCGGGCGGCTGTTGACCCTCTACGGGTGTCTGGGATTCAGTCGCCATCGGAGGTCTGGGGCGGAACCGGCTGGTTGTTGGGGGATGCCCGCGATTACGACCGGGAGTATTGCGTTGATGTGGCGTACCTGCGCTCATTCCTGACCGCCACGCAACCCGAGATTGCGGCGGCGCTGGAACTGGACCGCGACACGCCTGTGCGCCGAAAATTTCTCTCCCGCCTGGAGAAAGAATGCGGTAAACGCGGAGTTATAGACCTGCTGCGTAACGGACTGAAGCACGAAAAGTATTCCATCGACCTCTTCTACGGTACCCCGTCCCCCGGTAATGACAAGGCCGCCCTGCTGTATGCCTGCAACCGATTCAGTGTCACCCGTCAACTCCGCTACAGCAATGATGAGACCCGCCGGGCGCTGGACCTGGGCCTGTTCATCAACGGCCTTCCCATTGCCACCTTTGAGCTGAAGAACAGCTTGACCAAACAGACCGTGGAAGATGCTATCGAGCAATACCGTCGCGACCGCGATCCAAGGGAGCGGCTTTTCAACTTCGGACGCTGCATCATCCATTTCGCGGTGGATGACTGTGAAGTAATGATGTGCACCGAACTTAAGGGGAAGGGATCATGGTTCCTGCCATTCAACCAGGGGTGGAACGATGGGGCGGGCAATCCGCCCAACCCGGACGGACTGAAGACCGACTTTCTCTGGAAGCGCATCCTCACCCCCCAGGGAATCACCAACATCATCGAAAACTACGCCCAGATTGTTGAAGAGATCCATCCCAAGACCAGGAGAAAGATTCGTAAACAGGTATTCCCCCGCTACCATCAGTTGGACGTGGTTCGGCGATTACTTGATGATGCGTTGCAAAACGGTGCCGGGAAACGTTACCTGATACAACACTCGGCAGGCAGCGGCAAGTCCAACTCCATCGCCTGGCTTGCCCACCAACTCATCGGGCTGCGCAAGAATGATAAGGTTGTCTTCGATTCGGTCATCGTCATAACGGACCGGCGTATCCTGGATGACCAGATCAAGAACACCATCAAAGGTTTTATGCAGGTCGGGTCCACGGTAGGACATGCTGAGCGGTCCGGTGACCTGCGGAAGTTTATCGAAAGCGGCAAGAAAATCATCATCAGCACGGTACAGAAGTTCCCATTCATCCTGGACGAGATTGGGGATGAGCACCGGGGACGGAGCTTCGCCATCATCATCGACGAGGCCCACTCCAGTCAGGGCGGCAAAACATCCGGCGCATTGAGCGAGGCGTTGACCGACCCGGAAGATGAGATCAACGATGCCTTGGAGAAGCGGATGGCGGCCCGCAAAATGCTGACCAACGCCAGCTACTTCGCCTTCACCGCCACCCCGAAAAACAAGACCCTGCAGATGTTCGGCGATCCGGTTCCCGGTGAAGATGGGAAGGTCAAACACTACCCGTACGATAGCTACACTATGAAACAGGCGATCCAGGAGCGGTTTATCCTGGATGTACTCAAGAGCTATACTCCGGTCAACAGTTATTACAAGCTGGTGAAGAAGGTTGAGGATGACCCTGAGTTCGACAAGAACAAGGCCCAGAAGAAACTCCGCCGCTATGTTGAGAGCCATGACCATGCCATCCGGCTGAAGACCGAGATAATGGTTGACCATTTCCATGAGCAAGTGATCGCCAAGAACAAGATTGGGGGTCAAGCTCGTGCCATGGTAGTATGCTGCGGTGTCGAACGGGCCATTCAATACTATTATGCGTTCAAGGAATATCTGCGGGAACGCAAGAGCCCGTATCAAGCCATCGTCGCATTTTCGGGGGAGTACGACTACCGGGGGAACAAGGTAACCGAAGCGTCACTGAACGGTTTTTCGAGCAATGATATTGCAGACAAGATTCAGGAGGATCCGTACCGGTTCCTGATCTGCGCTGACAAGTTCCAGACGGGCTATGACGAGCCCCTGTTGCATACAATGTACGTGGATAAGGTACTATCAGGCATAAAGGCCGTTCAGACCCTGTCACGCCTCAACCGTGCCCATCCGCAAAAACATGATGTGTTCGTCTTGGATTTTATGAACGACACCGACACGATCCAGATGGCATTCTCCGATTATTACCGCACGACTGTACTCAGTGAGGAGACCGATCCCAACAAGCTGCATGATCTCAAGGCTGTGCTGGACGGCTACCAGGTCTACACCGCCGGGCAGATTGATCAGTTTGTAAAGCTCTACCTGGATGGTGCGGAGCGGGAGAAACTCGACCCGATCCTGGATACCTGCGTATTACTGTATCTGGAGCAGTTGAATGAGGATGGGCAAGTGGACTTCAAGGGGAAAGGAAAGGCGTTCACGCGCACCTATGATTTCTTGGCGTCGATCTTGCCGTACAATAACGCCAAGTGGGAAAAACTCTCCATATTCCTGACCTTCCTCGTTCCGAAACTGCCGGCTCCTGTAGAAGAAGATCTGTCCAAGGGCATCCTGGATGCAATCGATATGGACAGCTACCGATCCGAGAAACAGGCGACCATGAAGATCGCCCTGGCGGACGAAGATGCCGAGATCGAGCCGATCCCGGTCGGTGGTGGAGGTCGAAAGCCGGAGCCTGAACTGGATTTCCTCAGCAACATCATCAAGTCATTCAATGAGCAGTTCGGTACGCTTTTTACTGATGCCGACCGCATTATCCGCCGGATTACCGAAGACATCGCGCCCAAGGTGGCCATTGACGAACCCTACCTCAACGCCAAGAAAAACACACCGAACGCAGCGCCTATCGAGCTGGATGCCGCACTTAAACGAGTGATCAGCCCGCTACTGAAAGATGATACGGAGTTTTTCAAGCAGTTTTTTCAGAATGAATCATTCCGACGCTTCGTGACCGACATGGTATCCAACCTAACGAGCTAATTGCTTCAACATCAGAATGCTTCATTCTGCGCTCAATTTTCATACGCGCTGTGAATTTACAACCTCTTGAATACCGCCTCACCTTCATGATCTGCCGAATAATACGTATATGACAGGTAAATAACAATACGAAATAATAGAAGTCATAATTAGGAGAGAACATATGAAATTCAAGAATCTGCTGATGGAAACTGTTGATGGTGTAGCCACCCTGACGGTCAATCGCCCCCAGAGCCTGAACGCCCTGAACAATGAGAAAGCAAAATCGAAAGAAACTCGGGACACCCCTGTTTACTTGGTTCGGAAAATGGGGGAGTGTCCCTAATTACCCCCCATAGCCGATGGGCAAAGGCGCGGGGGAGGAGGACGGGGATGAGTAAACCCACCGTTAACCGCCCGCGAGGGGCTGTAGCCGTTGATGCGGCCGGCATTCTTGCCGATCTGCGCGAGTTGATCCACTCTGCCCGCCACAGGGTGGCCACGGTTGCCAATGCCGAGCAGACGCTCCTTTACTGGCGGCTGGGCAAACGTATCCGTACCGAAGTTCTGGGGGGTGACAGGGCCGCCTATGGTGGGCAGATTGTCGTATCAGTGTCACGACAATTAGAGGCGGAATTCGGTAAGGGTTTTGGAGAAAAAAATGTACGACGTATGGTTCAGTTCGCCGAGGTGTTCCCTGACGAGGAAATTGTTGTATCGCTGTTACAACGTTTGCGAGGTCTTCGAAATCAGCGTGCGCTGTGTGCCAAATCTTCCCCCAGGTATAAAGGCTTCTATCTGGACAGACAATCCTGAATTTGATAAACTTACCACCATATGAAGAAAGGACGAACTGCCAAAACGCGCCCTTGCTCTGGTTCTTGAGTGGGCCAGCGAACACAGGGCAGAGTTAATGGAGGATTGGGAACTATGCGCACGCATGCAGACACCGAACAAGATTTCTCCCCTCAAATAGCTCCTGCGATAATCCCCAAGGCGCCGTGGCGAATTGCCGAAGTGCGCCCCATGCATGATTACAGATTGTGGGTAAGATTCAATGACGGCACACAAGGAACAGTGACAATGTCAGCCCTCATCCAATCGCCACATGCTGGGGTTTTTGCCGCGCTGCGGAATGAAGAATTATTTTTCCAGGTGTCCCTTTGTTACGGCGCCGTAACCTGGCCGGGAGAATTGGATCTCGCCCCGGACGCCATGTACGAGGCGATTCGCCGCGACGGCGAGTGGCTGCTTTCCTGATGCATACCCTTGGCGACACTGATTTGTTGAACCTCCACAAGATCGCCTTCCTCTGCTCGCGCAAATGCCCTGGGGCGGTAGTACTCAAATCCTTTGACTGGGCCATTGTACAGCGCGAAAAGGGCGCCTGTGTCATATCCGGCTTCCATTCCCGTATTGAGAAAGACGTTCTCCATTACCTGCTGAAAGGGACCCAGCAGCTCATCCTGGCTCTGGCACGTGGTATGATGAAGAAATGGCCGCCGGAGATAAAGGCCGCCCTTGATGCCGACCGCTTGCTGATCATCACTCGCTACGCTGACAGCGTCACCCACGCCTCCGAAGAAACCTGCTACCAGCGCAACCGCCTGATGATGGAACTGGCCGATGAAATCGCCATCGGCTATGCCTCGCCGGGAGGGAATCTGGAAAGGCTATGCGGGGAGAACCAGGGCAAGAGGATATCGGTGTTGTAATTCATGTCTCTTGGGTCCGGAGTTTGGTATTTCTTCAATAGAGTCCTAACTCCTTTCTTTATCCAATCCCACGACCTGTGCCGGCTCTCCACGGGTGTTTCGAAAAAAACGATAATTGACCGAAGAAACGGAGGAACGAGCCAATGATAAAACTTCTGCAGAGCATCTGCCATCTCGTGGAAGAGGGGGAGGATCTGGTTCTGGCGACCGTCATCGGCCACAGCGGTTCCACACCGAGGTCCGTTGGAACAAAAATGGTCGTTCGTCCATCCGGCGCCATTATCGGCACCATCGGCGGCGGTCTTATCGAGTTCCATACGCAGAAACTTGCCCGCGAGGTATTCAAAACCGGCAAGGCAATGACTGAAACGGTCGAGTTTACCGGAGCGGACGCCGCCGCCACGGACCAGATGATCTGCGGGGGGCGCATGGAGATACTCCTTGAACTGATCATCGCTGATCCGGAGAACCTGAAGGAACTGCAAGATCTGATCGTCGCCCTGCAGAAGGGACACAAGGGCTTTCTGATCAAGGCCCTCATTACGAACGGCGAAGGAGTGCGGCGGATGGAGTGGTGTCTGGTCCATAACGACAGCGTGACGCTCGGGACCTTCCCATGCCCCGTCTCCCTGATCACCACCTTGACATGCGAGGCCGCCAAGGCAAAGCAGCCGGTGGCCGTTACCGTGGAAGAGAAGCGATTCTTTGTGGAACCGACGTTTCTTCCCGGCACCGTCTATCTATTCGGGGCGGGCCATGTCTCCCGGCCGGTGGCCGAACTGGCGAGCATCGTCGATTTCCAGACCGTGGTGGTGGACGACCGGCCCGAGTTTGCAAATACCGAACGGTTCCCCAGGGCGGACCGGGTCAAGTTAATTCCCTCGTTCCACCAGGTCTTTGAAAGGTTGGAAATCGATCGGGACAGCTACGTGGTGATCGTGACCAGGGGACATCTCCATGACAAGACGGTCCTGGAACAGGCGCTGAAGAGCGACGCCGGCTACATCGGCATGATCGGCAGCAGGCGCAAGCGGGACCTGATATACCAGGAGCTGTTGACGAAAGGCTTCAACCAGTCTGACCTGGAACGGGTACATGCCCCCATCGGCCTTGCCATCGGCGCCGAGACCCCGGAGGAGATCGGGGTCAGCATCGTCGCGGAACTTATCCAGGTCCGTGCCGGCAGGGGAGAGTGATGCCCGGTAATGTGGCCGCCATCATCCTCGCGGCGGGGTTCTCCGAACGGATGGGAGAGTTCAAGCCCCTCCTCCCCCTCGGCAAGGTGTCGATACTGGAGAGATGTGTGACCCTTTTCCGGGATGCGGACATTGACGATGTACGGGTTGTGACCGGGCACCGGGGCGCGGAACTGGAACAGCTTCTTACAAGGCTCGGCGTCCGCGCCGTGGAAAACCCGCGCTACCCGGAGGGGATGTTTTCCTCAGTGGCAGCCGGGGTCGCGACGCTCGGGGCCGAGGTGGACGCATTTTTTGTGCTCCCCGTGGATCTCCCACTGGTAAGGAGTGCGACCATCCGGCGTCTGCTCCGGTTTTATCGACAGGAAGATGCGGACGTCATCTATCCCTGTTTCCAGGGGGAGCGGGGACACCCGCCCCTCATCGCCGCCAGGCATGCACGGGAGATCGCCGCCTGGCAGGGTGAGGGGGGGCTCAAGGCGGCCCTTGGCCAATGGGAGCCGGCAGCCCTGGATCTGGATGTGGCGGACGGAAACATCCTGCTCGACATGGATACCCTTGACGACTACCGATTGTTACGGGAAAGGGGTGAGCGGCCGGATATCCCGGACGGTGACGAATGCCTGGCGCTGATGGAGAAGGTGCTCCATGTAGGCGAAGGGATCATCCGCCATGGAGAGTCAGTGGCACGGGTGGCTGCCCGGCTGGGGAGGGAACTGAACAGTGCGGGATGTTGCCTTGATATTCCGCTCCTCAGGGCGGCAGGCCTTCTCCACGACATAGCCAAGGGTGAGCCGGACCATGCCCGGGCAGGGGCATCCATCCTGCGTGAACACGGGTTCGGAGCGGTGGCCGGAGCGGTGGCCACCCATATGGATATAACCGTTTCCGAAGGGGAGGAGATAAGCGCAGGAGAGGTGATTTACCTGGCGGACAAACTGTTCCGAGGGGAGCAGCGTATTTCTCTTGCAGAGCGTTTCCGCACCAAGATGGATCGATATGCGGACGATCCGGTTATCCTTGGCACTATTTCTCTCCGTTTGAAAACCGCGCAGGCCATCCAGAAACGTATCGAATCCAGGCTGGTGCGCACCCTTGAAGAGGTGCTGTCAAGATGAACGACAAGCGGGACGAGACCCGTGCCCATACAATCTATCTCCTGCGCCACAGCGATTCCAGGCAGGACGAGATCAAACGCTACACAGGCCAGGCTGACCTTCCGCTGATTTCATCTGCCCCCTTTTTGAGCGGATTTCCCGGCAATCATTTGTTGCAATTTTGTTTTGCCATGTGTTATGTAGTTACTTACATAACCTGTTATTAACGTAATTTAATTCCAAGGAGGTAAAAGTATGAAATATTTAAGAACGTTACCGGTATTTTGTGCCGCGCTTCTGCTGGCTCTTGTCGCATTCGGTGTTCGATCGGTAAATGCCGACACGAAAACGATCATTCTGGCAACGACAACCAGCACCCAGGATTCCGGCCTGCTGGATGTCCTGCTTCCGGTCTTCGAAAAGGATACCGGATATTTTGTCAAGACCATTTCGGTCGGTTCCGGCCAGGCGATGAAGATGGGGGAAAAAGGCGAAGCGGATGTCCTCCTCGTCCACTCTCCCGACGCGGAGAAGAAGATGGTGCAAGAGGGCTTCGCCATCAATCGCAGGCTTGTTATGCACAACGATTTCATCATCGTGGGTCCTGGCGCCGACCCCGCAAAGATCAAGGATGTAAAGTCCTCCAAGGAGGCCCTGAAGAAGATAGCCGCGGCCAATGCTCTTTTTCTGTCGCGTGCGGACAATTCCGGTACAAACGCCCTGGAGAAAAAGCTCTGGAAGGCCATCGGACTTAATCCGGAGGGGCAGAAGTGGTACCAGCAGACCGGTCTCGGCATGGGAGAGACACTGAATGTCACCGCGGAGAAGAAAGGTTACACCATCACGGACCGGGGTACCTACCTGGCGCTGAAAAAGACCCTGGGCCTCGATATCCTCGTTGAAGGTGACCCGTCACTGCTCAATATCTACCATGTCATGGAGGTGAACCCCGCCAAGTGGCCCAAGGTGAACAATGCGGGGGCAAAGGCCTTTGCCGACTTCATGGTCTCCAAGAAGGCCCAGGAGATCATCAAGACCTTCGGCGTCAAGAAATTCGGCGCCCCGCTCTTCTTCCCGGACGCCGGCAAGAAGGACGAGTAG